>JBAQGA010000237.1:0-9319 GCA_049287565.1 Candidatus Aminicenantales bacterium | reverse complement strand
CTCCAGGGTTTTCTTCAAGCCCATCCGGCGGATCAGGAACGAACGCGAGAAGATAATCAGCGGAAACAAGGACGCCTATGAGCAGGCCGTCGCATCCTATGAGAAAAGCATCCGGCAGGTCGACCAGGCCATCAAACAGGCTAAGGCCGACGCCGAGACCGCCCGGGCCTCACTGGAGGCAGAAGCGGTGAAGGAGAAAAGCCGTCTGGTGGCCGAGATCAATGCCGAATGTCGCCTTCAAATTGAGCAGGCCAAGACCGACCTGGACAAGCGCGTCCAGGAGCTCAAGGCAAAGCTCGAGTCCGAGACCGCGGAGCTGGCGGAACGGATTGAAAAGAAACTCGTGAACTGATGCCCGGGAAAAAGCTGACTTTCGCTCTCCTCCTCGTCCTCCTTCCCCTTGCCCTGGGCTTCTCTTCGGCTGAAGAAACCCACGGCTCGGCGCTCACCGACATTCTGGGCAAGACGGTCAATTTTATCATCCTTTTCGGCGGCCTGGGATTTCTCCTGGCCAAGCCGCTCCGGAGATTCCTGGAGGAAGCCGGGCTTGCGGTGGAGGAAACTATCCAGAAGACGGAGGGAGCCAGGAAGGACGCCGAGCAAAAGCTCGAGGCGCTCAAGGAGCGGATGCAGGGGCTGGAATCGGAGGCCCGGAAGATCAAGGAGGATGGCCGAGAAGCCGGGCAGCAAGATAGAGGCCGTCTCCTGGCGCAGGCCCGATTGGAGGTCGATAGGATCAAGTCCTTGGCGGAGCTGGAGATAAAGATGCATGCCCAGGCCGTCCAGGGCGAGCTCAGGGAATATGCGGCTGAGCTGGCCGTCTCCCTGGCTGAGACGAACATAGAGCGGCGAATGACGCCGGAACTCCATGCCCGTCTGATCGATAACTCCATCCGGCAGCTGGATAAGTTGAATGGAAAAGCTCATTCTGGTTAAGATATACGCCCAGGGATTGGCCGGCGCTCTCGGGGATGACGCCGAATTCGCCGCCGTCTCCCGCGAGCTGGCCGAATTCCAGGAGCGAATCTCCAGACACGCTGCCCTGAAGGAAATCCTGGCCAGTCCGTTCGTGGCCGCCCGGAAGAAGACCCAGATCATCCAGGACATCCTGGCCGCGTGGGATCTCCAGGGAAAAACCAGGCGGCTCATTCTCCTCCTCCTCGAAAACAGCCGGCTGCATCTTCTGGGGGACATCCTGGAAGAACTTCCGGCTCTCTGGAACGAGCGCCGGGGTGTCACCACGTTCGAGGTCAGCTCGGTTGTTTCGTTGGGCGAGGGCCAGAAAGAGAAACTCCAGGAGAAGCTCGAACGCCTGGAAGGCCGTCCGGTCTTCCTCCGTTGCTCGATCGACCCCGGGCTCCTGGCTGGATTTTCCTTGAAGAAGGGAAACCTCATCTACGACGCTTCCATCAAAGGGCATCTGGCGAAGATCAAAGAGAGAATTTCAGAAGGGTAAGAAACGCTATGGACATCAAGGCCGATGAAATCACCCGAATCATTCAACAGCAGATCGAAGGCTACGCCACCGAAATCGATATCCGCGAAGTCGGGACGGTCGTCTCGGTCGGAGACGGGATCGCCCGCATCCACGGCCTCGACCGGGTCATGTTCAACGAGCTGCTCGAGTTCCCGCGGGATGTTTTCGGTCTGGCCCTGAACCTCGAGGAAGAAAGCGTCGGCGCCGTCCTCCTGAGCGAGACCCATCGGGTCAAGGAAGGAGACCTCGTCCGTCGAACCCACCGGATCATGCAGGTTCCCGGCGGTCCCGATCTCGTCGGCCGCGTCGTCAACCCGCTCGGCCAACCTCTCGACGGCAAGGGACCGATCCAAAGCAAGGACACCATGATCGTCGAGCGTCTCGCCCCGGGAGTCGTCGATCGTCTTCCCGTCCGGGAACCCCTGCAGACGGGGATCAAGGCGATCGATGCCATGATCCCGATCGGCCGGGGCCAGCGCGAGCTCATCATCGGAGACCGTCAGACCGGGAAGACCGCGATCGCCATTGACACCATCATCAACCAGAAGGGCACGGGCGTCATCTGCATCTACGTGGCCATCGGCCAGAAGAATTCAACCGTCGCCTATATCATCAAAACCCTGGAGGACTACGGCGCCATGGATTTCACCATCGTCGTGGCCGCCTCGGCCAGCGACCCGTCGCCGCTTCAGTATCTGGCGCCTTACAGCGGCTGCGCCATGGGCGAATATTTCCGCGACCGGAAGGGCCATGCCCTATTGATCTACGATGACCTGTCCAAGCACGCCGCTGCCTACCGGGAGATCTCCCTGCTGCTGCGGAGGCCGCCGGGACGCGAGGCCTACCCCGGGGATGTCTTCTACCTCCACTCCCGCCTCCTTGAGCGGGCGGCCAAGCTCAACGACGAGCTCGGCGGAGGCAGCCTGACCGCCCTGCCCATCATCGAGACCCAGGCGGGCGACGTCTCCGGGTACATCCCGACCAATGTCATCTCCATCACCGACGGGCAGATCTACCTGGAACAGGAGCTGTTCAACGCCGGCATCCGGCCGGCCATCAACGTCGGCATCTCGGTCTCGCGTGTCGGCGGGCACGCCCAGATCAAGGCCATGAAGCAGGTCGCGGGCAAGCTCCGCGGCGATCTTCAGCAATACCGCGAGCTGCTGACCTTCGCCCAGTTCGGCACTGAACTCGACCGCATCTCGCAGGCCCAGCTCGACCGCGGGACCAGGCTGACCGAGGTCCTGAAGCAGAACCAGTACGCCCCCCTGCCCGTCGGAAAGCAGGTTTTGATAATCTACGCCGGCCACCGCGGCTTCCTGGACGATCTGCCCGTAAACCGGATCCGGGAATACGAAAGCGAGCTTTACGCCCACATCGAGAAAAAGCATCCGGATATCCTCCGCACGATCGCCGAGAAGAAATCGATCGACGACGCCCTGGACGAAGCCATCGCCTCGGCCATCCAGGAATTCAGCGCTCTGTTCAAGGAAGAGGCGAAAGAGGACCGGCAGGAAAAAGAAATCCAAGAGAACTTGGAAGACCGGAAAGAAAAAAAAGGAAAGCCGGAAAAAGAGAAGAGGCCGGAAAAAGAAAAGAAGCCAAAAAAAGGGACGAAATCGGATAAAGAAAAATAACCATGCCGGCCCTCATCGACCTGCGACGCCGCATCAAGAGCGTCAGCAACACCCGCCAGATCACCCAGGCCATGAAGACCGTCTCGACGGCCAAGTTCAAAAAGGCCCAGCGGTCCGTCCTGGAGGGCCGGCCGTACTGGCACAGCCTGCCCGGCCTTTTGGAAAGGATCGCATATTGGGCGGGCCGCCAGATATCCCCGCTCCTCGAACAGAGGGAGGAAAGAAAGATCGACGCCTTGATCATCACTTCGGACAAGGGACTCTGCGGGGCTTTCAACTCCAACCTTTTGGCCAGGGCCGGCGAGTTCCTGGAAACAAAGGCCCAGCAGGCAGAGGTCGGGCTCGCCCTGGTCGGGAAGAAGGCCGTCCGCTTTTTCAGGGAATCGCGCTTTTCCGTCCTTTATGCCTACGCCGGCAAGATGGACAGGCTCTCGCTCGACGATCTTAAGGAAATCGCCCGTCACCTCATGCGCCGGTATGTCTTCGCCCAGACGGACGCGGTCTATGTGATCTATAACGAGTTCAAATCGATCCTGGCGCCGCGGATCACCGTCACCAGGATCCTTCCGGTCCCCGAACCGGAGAATGAAGAAACGATGGCAATTCTGACTCCCGATTGGGAGCCGGAGGCGGAACGGATGCTCGGCTCTCTCCTGCCCCTCTATGTGGAAACACAGGTGGCCCACGGCTTTTTCGAGTCGCTGGCGGCCGAACAGGCGGCCCGGATGATGGCTATGGAAAACGCCGCCAGGAACGCCGAGGAGCTGATCAACGATTTGACCCTCGTCATGAATAAGATCCGCCAATCCTCGATCACCAAGGAATTGCTGGAGATCATGACGGCCGTGGAAGCCCTGGCCAAATAGGAGAATCCCATGAGCAAGGAGACCAAGAAAGAGCGGATCGGTCGCGTGGTCCAGGTCATCGGTCCCGTCGTGGACGTCAAGTTCAAAGACATGGAGCTGCCGGAAATCTACAATGCCGTCCACGTCACCAGCGAAGGGTTCGAGACGCCGATGCCCGTGGATATCATCGTCGAGGTGGAGCAGCACATCGGCGAGGACAAGGTACGCTGCGTTTCCATGCACCCGACCGACGGCCTGGCCCGGGGCATGAAGGCCGTCGACCTCGAGGGTCCGATCGAAGTGCCCGTGGGGGAAGCGACGCTGGGTCGCGTGCTCAACGTCATCGGCGAGCCCGTGGACCATCTGGGACCGGTGAAAGCCAAGAAGAAGTATCCCATCCACCGCCTGCCCCCGCCGCTCGAGGACCAGAACACCACGCTCGAAATGTTCGAGACCGGGATCAAGGTCATCGACCTCATCCAGCCCTTTCTGAAGGGCGGCAAGATCGGCCTGTTCGGAGGCGCCGGCGTGGGCAAGACGGTTATTATCATGGAGCTCATCCACAATGTGGCCATGAAACACGGCGGCTATTCGGTCTTCGCGGGCGTGGGGGAGCGGACAAGAGAGGGCAACGATCTTTGGCTGGAAATGAAGGAATCGGGGGTCATCAGCAAGACAGCCCTGATCTACGGCCAGATGACCGAGCCGCCCGGCGCCCGCCTGCGGGTGGGGCTGGCCGCCCTGTCTGTGGCCGAGTACTTCCGTGACGAGATGAACCAGGACATCCTCCTGTTCATCGACAACATATTCCGATTTACCCAGGCCGGCTCCGAGGTCTCGGCCCTGCTGGGGCGGATGCCCTCGGCGGTCGGCTACCAGCCCAACCTGGCGACCGAGCTGGGCGAGCTCGAGGAGCGTATCACCTCGACTAAGAAGGGCTCGATCACCTCGGTCCAGGCCATCTACGTCCCGGCCGACGACTTCACCGACCCGGCGCCGGCGACGACCTTCTCCCACCTTGACGCCTCGACCAACCTCGCCCGGGCGCTGACCGAGATGGGCATCTATCCGGCCGTCGATCCGCTGAATTCGTTTTCCCGGATCCTGGACCCGCGGGTTATCGGCGAAGAGCATTACGGGGTGGCCCGGCGGGTCAAGGAAGTCCTCCAGAGATACAAAGACCTCCAGGACATCATCGCCATCCTGGGGATCGAAGAGCTCTCCGACGAGGATAAATTAATCGTCGCCCGGGCGCGCAAGATCCAGCGTTTCCTCTCCCAACCGTTCCACGTCGCCGAGGAGTTCACCGGCCGGCCCGGAACGTACGTTCCCATCGAAGAAACCGTCCGCGGCTTCAGGGAAATCGTCGAGGGAAAACATGACGACAAGCCGGAGCAGGCGTTCTACATGGCCGGCACGATCGACGAAGTGGCCCAACGGGCCCAGGAGCTGCAGGCTTCATGAGCCGAGACGCCCGTTCCTCGCTCCATCTCCGGGTCATCACCCCGCGCAGCCTGATCGTCGAGGCGGAGGTCGAGGAAGTAACCATCCCGAGCCTGGAAGGAAACCTGGGGATCCTCCCCGGGCATCGGCCCCTCTACACGGCCCTGGGCTCCGGACAGCTGACTTATCGGGCCTCCGGCAGGCGGGAATCCCTCTCGGTCCGGGGCGGCTATGCCGAGGTCGGCCCGGATAGGGTGATCGCTTTCACCGAATTGAGCGAGGATGAGAAGGACCAGTCCTGAGCCCGCTGAGGATGAGACCCTCGACACCTTTTACCACGGCCGCCTCCTTGTTCTTCAGAAGAAACGGGGATATCGGTTCTCCCTGGACGCCCCACTCCTGGCCGATTTCATCTGCACCCGTCCCTCCGACAGACTGCTTGAGCTCGGTGCCGGTAACGGCATCATCTCGCTTCTTCTGAGCAGGAAGCCCTTACGGCGGATCGTCTGCCTCGAGATCCAGCCCGGCCTGGCCGACCTGGCCCGCCGCAACATCGCCCTCAACCATCTCGAGAGCAAGGCCTCGGTCCTGGAGCGGGACCTGAGGACGTATCGCGCCGGGGAGAAGTACGATGTCGTTTTTTCCAACCCTCCGTATATCAAAAAGAAGGGCGGCCAGCTCAGCCCTTCCGGGGAAAAGTCGATCGCCAAGCATGAGATTAAATGCGACATTTTTGATATAATGCACGTCGCCGGAAAGGCCCTGGAAAGGGACGGCCGTGCCTGCGTCATTTACCCGGCCAAGAGAAAGGCCGATTTCGACCGGGCGCTGGAGGAGAACGGATTGAAGGTGAAAGCCCTTCGCTACGTCCATCCGCGGAGCGGAGAGGCCGCGCGCTGGTTCCTGGCCGAATGCCGCTTCGCCGTTTCTTCCCAGGAGATCCGGCCGCCGCTGTTCGTTTACGATGAGAGGGGCGAATACACGCCCGAGATGCAAGTGATCTTCGCAGGAGAGGACCGTGGTCCGCATTCTGGGTAACCTCAGGGAACTCTACAAGTACCGCGTCCTCATCCAGAACCTGGTCGTGCGCGAACTCAAAGCCCGCTACCGGGGAACCGTCCTCGGCTTCCTCTGGTCCTTTTTCAATCCGCTGCTCCTGATGATCGTCTACACGGCCGTTTTCGGCCTGATCATCAACCCCCGCGACCCGGCCTTCGAGTCCAACCCCATGATCTATGCGCTCTATCTCTTCTGCGGCATCCTGCCCTGGCAGTGGTTCGCCTCGTCCACCCTGGAATCGGCCAACGTCCTGATGATCAACGGAAACCTGATCAAAAAGATCCTCTTCCCGGCCGAGATCCTCCCCGTGGTCACTGTGACCAGCAATATGATCAATTTCTTTTTCGGGCTGCCCATTGTTCTTCTGTTCATCCCGCTCATGGGGAGGTCGCTCACTCCCTATGTCCTGCTCCTGCCTGTCGTCGTCTTCGTCCAGTACGTTTTCAGCCTCGGATTCAACCTGATGATCTCGTCCCTGACGGTTCATTTCCGGGATATCAAGGATATCCTGTCCAACTGGCTGACCTTCTGGTTTTTCGCCACCCCGATCATCTACCCTATGACCTTCGGCAGCATCCAGAGGTCTGGAGCTCTTCGTCTTATGCTCAACCTCAATCCCATGACCCATATCATCCAGGGCTACCAGTACTGCCTTTTCTACGGCGAACTCTTCCACTGGAAACGCCTCGGCGTGACCTTCCTTATCTCCCTGGCCTTCTTCGTTGTCGGCTACATGATCTTCGACCGGCTGCGTGATTCCTTTGCCGAGGAGGTCTGAGTGCAGGCCATCGAAGTCGACCACGTCTCCCGGATCTACCAGAAATATTCCGCCCGGCATCGCTTCCAGACGTTCAAAAGCGCCCTGGTCAAGGGCGACCTCTTCCGGGCGCTCCGCCCGGACGAATTGGTGACCGCCCTCGACGACGTGACGATCTTCGTAGGAAAGGGCCAGACCTTTGGAGTCATCGGCGAGAACGGTTCGGGGAAAAGTACCCTGCTCAAGCTCATCGCCGGGATCGCCAAACCCACCCAGGGGGAGGTCCGCACCCAGGGCAAAATCTCGGCCCTGATCGAGCTCGGTGCCGGCTTCCACCCCGAGATCACCGGCCGGGAGAACGTCTTCATTAACGGCATCATGCTGGGGCTGACCAAAAAAGAGATCACCGCCAAGTTCGATGATATCGTCGAGTTCGCCGAGCTCGAGGACTTCATCGACGCGCCGGTGAAGACCTATTCGTCAGGCATGTACATGAGGTTGGGGTTCGCTATCGCCATCAACGTCAACCCGGACATCCTGCTCATCGACGAGGTCCTGGCCGTCGGCGACGCCGCCTTCGTCCCCCGCTGCCTCGACCGGATCGATGATTTCCGGCGACGCAAGAAGACGATCCTTTTCGTCAGCCATGACCTGAGCACGGTGGGGAAGATCTGCGACCGGGTGGCCTGGCTCAAGAACGGCCGGGTCCAGATGATCGGCGAGTCCAAGCGGATCATCGACGCCTACCTCCAGGATGTCGCCGAGAAGCAGGAGCGCACTTTCGAGCGGCGGCAGCAGGGGCCCACCGCGGAATCGGGTGACCGGGAGAGGCGCGAGAATCGCTGGGGGAAGAGGGAGATCGAGATCACCCGCGTCGTCCTGAAGAACACCCGGGGCGAGGAGCGGCACGTCTTTTCCCCGGAGGACGGAATGCTCATCGAGATGGATGTCGTCGCCCACGAACCGGCGGACGATTTCGCCTTCGGCATCGGGGTTTTCAATTCCCAGGGCATTTGCTGCTACGGTACCAACACCGTCCTTGAGGACTACGAGCCGGTCTCCATCCAGGGGGAGGGGAAGATCGTCTTCCGAATCGATAGTCTGAGCCTCGTCAACGGCACCTATTATCTGGATGTCGCCGTCCACAAAATGGACGGCTATCCCTACGACTATCACCGCAATCTGTATTCCTTCCTGGTCTCTTCCACCCAAAAGGACGTGGGGGTCGGCCGGCTCCTCCACACCTGGAGCTTCACGCCCGGGATCGGGATCAAGCCCCCTCAGGGTTAGACCGCATGCGGAAAGAAGGCAGAAAGGTCTTCGGCCTCGAAGATCTCGTCCGGATCCGCCGCCGGCTCAGGCGTCAAGGGAAAAAGGTCGTCTTCACCAACGGTTGTTTCGACCTCCTTCACGCCGGGCATATCCGGCTGTTCCGCGAAGCCGCGAAGATGGGCGATGTCCTCATCGTCGCCCTCAACAGCGATGCTTCGGTCCGGCGGCTCAAAGGCCCGACCCGGCCGCTCTTCCCGCTGCGGGAACGGTTCGAGATCTTGAGCGCCGTCGAGGATATCGATTACCTGGTTTCGTTCTCCGAAGCGATCCCCCGGAGGACGATCGCCGCGCTCCTGCCCGACGTCCTGGTCAAGGGCGGCGACTGGGGCCCGGACGAGATCGTCGGACGGGCCGAGGTCGAAGGGGCCGGCGGGCGGGTCGCCCGGGTCCGCTTCGCCGAGGGGCATTCCAGTTCCTCGATCACCCGCCGGATCATCCGCTCGCAGGTGCGATAAAAAAAGCCCGTCTCTCTCTCCCGCTCCGGGGAAAAAAGGACGGGCTCTTCAGGCCTAAAGAGCAGTTTTAGATCATGCTCAGGATCGAGGTTGGCAGCCGCTTTTGCAGTGGCTGACGCGAGGAACCATGTAGCGCTTCATCTCAGGCTCCTTTCTGTGAATATCCTTAGTAATTTTATATTATAAGTAGGAAATAGTCAATAAAGGATAAGGGGGACGTTCCCCAAAGGGACACCCTTCGTCAGGGAAAAGTATGAGGGACTTTCTTACGGATGCCCCAATGATAGTAAACATGGAAGGGTGGCACCTTGGGG
>JBAQGA010000236.1:0-12426 GCA_049287565.1 Candidatus Aminicenantales bacterium | reverse complement strand
GGCCTTGACCGTTGCCTCGACGATGACCCGGCCCTTCTTCCTCGTGGCCAGCGTCGCGTCGCCCCAGATGCCGGTGGGGCTATAGGTTCCTAGTCCCTGGGGATTTCGGGTCAGCCCTTTCCGTCCGGGTCTGCGGTCGTAGTCTTTGACCGCTTTGCTCATATCCACGGTCTCGGGAGCGATGTAGAGCATCATTGAAGTCTCTGATTCGTCTGCGTGGGTGCCGCCCTCCTGCTGAAGAAGGAGAATCAGGTCGAGCTTTGAAAAGAGAAGACAGGAAATCAGGGATACGCTTTGTTCACCCATAAAAAAGCAGTTGGGATTGGCAAGAAAATAGTCAACTATGGACTGATCAGAACTGCCTTAAAAACGTGCGGTTGTGGACCTTGACCGTGCCAGCGCCGTCACTTACAGGCTGAGCCGGAGCGTGGTGAAGTTGACGGTTTCTGCCTGGGGAATGTCCTCGTTGTCGCCGAGGCTGTCCTCGATCCTGACCTGGATTGCTTCCCGAATATTCGCCAAGGCCTCTTCGTAGCTTTCGCCGTGGGCCTCGCAATCTCCAAACTCAGGGCAGACCGCCAGCCAGCCGTTGCCGTTCTTGCCGATCACCACTGAAAATCGATAATCGTCCATCGTCGTTCTCCGTCAATTTAGCCGCACATTTCGTGCCAAAATCAGCCCTCCTAGAACGTTTTTAGGAAAGAGCAGTTGTGGATTTTGACCAGGCCGGCGCCGTCGCGGCGAACCTCGCCCCGGAGGCAGCAGACGGGCGGCTGTCCGAAGCTCAAACAACGCTTCTCCCCCACCCCCTCGAGGAGGCCGGTCTCGTCCTCGAATAGATAAAAATACTTACTGCCGTTCCTCGTGTCCTTGAGGCGAGCGTCGACCACCCGCACCACGAGCTCCACCTGCTGGCCGGCGTAGTTTCCTAAATCTTTGACCCGGAACTCCGGCCTCTTCCCCTCGAAAAGCTCGAGGCAATCGGGCCCCGGGCTGAAGCCGAGGGAGTCGACGAGCATCTTGGCCTTCTCGAGCGGATTCATGTCGGCGACCTCCTCCATGTCCTCGATCCCCTGGAAATAGCGCAAAACCTGCCGCGTCCGCCGCGGCTCCAGGGAATCGAACACCCCGGCCTTGATGAGGGACAGGAGCTCCGCTCTTCCGAGGTGGACGCGGGCCAGGAAATCCTCGACCGAGGCGAACTCGGCGTCCTTGCGCTCTCCGAGAATCTTCTCGATCGTCTTCACCGCCAGCCCCTTGATCGAGGTCAGGCCGACGCGGATGTTCGATCCTTCGACCTCGAAGAGATGGCCGCTCCGGTTGATGTCGGGCCCCAGGAACCCGATGCCGCGGCGCTTGGCCTCCTCGATGTACTCGGTCAGCGGATAGTAGCCGCCGCCGGCGTTGAGCACCGCCGCGAGATACGGCACGGTGTGATGGGCCTTGAGATAGACCGCCTGGTAGGCCATGGCCGCATAGGAAGCGCTGTGGGCTTTGTTGAAAGAGTAGGAGGAGAATTTCTCCATGGTCCCCCAGAGCTTCTCGACCTCGGCGGACGTGTAGCCCCGCTCCCGCGCTTCACGGAAGAACCTCTCTTTGAGCGCCGCGCGCGCGCCGTTCCTTTTCTTGAGCACCCGCCGAAGAAAGTCGCCCTCCTCGGGCGGCATCCCGGCCACCCGCTCGGCCATCTGCATGACCTGTTCCTCGTAAAGGAGAAGCCCTCCGGTCTCCGGAAGGATTTTCTCGAGGAGAGGCTCGCGGAAGGACTGCCTCTTCTCCCGCGCCCGGAGCAGGGCCTCTTTCATCCCGCTCTCGGTCGGGCCGGGCCGGATGAGGGCCAGGGCCTGGGTCAGGTCGTAGATCGTTTCCGGCTTCATCCGCCGGAGGAGGTTCATCATGGCCGGGCTCTCCACCTGGAAGCAGCCGATGGTCTGGGCCGTCTGGAGGAGCTTGTAGGTCTTGGCATCATCGGGCGGGATGCCCCGGAGGCCGAGCCTCTCTCTCGTCTCGGAGATGGCCGCCAGCCCGCGGACCGAAAGAAGGTCGAGCTTGATGAGCTTGAGGTCCTCGACCGCGTCCCGGTCGAAATGGCTCATGACCAGCCCCTTGGCCGACTCCTCGAGCGTGAGGAAGCGGGCCGCCGGCGCGGGCGTGAGGATGACGCCTCCGACGTGGAGCGAGATCTCGGCGTAGACGCCGCCGAGTTCCGAAGCCATCTTCCAGACCTCGAGGTGGCCGGCGGCCGGCTTATCCCGCCGCAGGAAATCGGGCTCGGCGAAATACGGAATTCTCCTCGTCAGCGACCGCGCCTCCTCCGGCGGAATGCCGAAGGCCCTGGCCGTCTCATAGAGGGCAGAGCGGGCGCGGTAGTTTTTCAGGCTGCAGACGAAGGCCCCGCCGATTTTTTCTCCCTGGCCGTATTTCTCCAGGACGTAGTTAAGGACCTCGTCGCGGCGGCGCGAGTCGAAATCGAGGTCGATGTCCGGCGGGTCGTTCCGGCCGGCGTTGAGGAAGCGCTCGAAATAGAGGTCGAACTCGACCGGGCTGACGTGGGAGATGCCGAGGAGGTAGGCCAGGTAGGAGGAGGCTCCCGAGCCCTTGAGGTTGTAGAGGATGCGGTGGCGGCGGGCGAACTCGACGACGTCGTGGACGATGAGGAAGTAGGGCGCGAACCCGGACTTTTCGATGACCTCGAGCTCGCGACGGGCCCGCTGGCGTTCCCGCCAGCTTAGGTTCTTGGCGCCGCGAAGCCGCTCCATGACGAGCTCGCGCAGGCTCGTGGAAAAAAGGTCCGGAGGCAGCGGCGGCACGATCTCCTCGAAGGCGAAGCGGCACTTCTCGGCGACCTCAAACGTCCGCTCGAACGGCTCCCTGGCGGCGGAGCCGAGCTTGCGGAGAGCGAGTGTTTCCTGGTCCGGACCGAAGAGCGTTGTCCTTTCCGCCAGTCTGTCCTTCTCCGGCGGATAGGGGACTTTCTTGGTGATGGCGTGGAGGAGGATGAGGCGCTCCGGGCTGCGGATGAACTTCAGCGGGTTGGCCCAGACGAGGGGGAGGTTATAGGCGCGGGCCCACTCGACCGTCTTCTGAAAATTCGCAAAGTCACAGCCCAAGTAAAAATCGCCACGGCCGAATGAATCGATATCAACGCCCGTCCCGTTGCCTGAATGGTCCTGAAAACCGGCGGCCTTCTCGCCGGACCGATTTCTTGCGGTCAGATTGAACTCTGCCGGCAAATCGATGTCTTCAGCCTTGGGAATATATACGGTGACGAGGCCTTCGGTCGCCAACCGAACCGCTTTTCCCCCTGTTTCTTTCTCCCCTCCCGGCGTCGATCCTCCAACTTCATTCCCAGCCTGAGTCCTTGCTTTCGTCTCTCCTGCTTCTTTCGGTCGCCTCCCCTTCTGGTTGAAGATCTCCATCAGGTTCCAATAGCCCTCCCGGTTTTTGACGAGGAAGACAAACTGCCGGCCGCCGACCTCGAGTTCGCAGCCGAAAAGGGGCCGCACCCCGCGCGCTTCCGCCGCCCTCTTCCACTTCGCCCAGCCGTAGATATTCTCGATGTCGGCGAGGGCCGCCGCCCCTATCCTTTTCCGCGCCACCCACGCCGCCGCTTCCTCCAGCGTGAGACTCCCCTTCCCCCGGCTGTATGTGGAGTGAATCCGGAGCGGAACGAACATGCTCAACCTCTATTCTCTTTCCCCCTCTCCTTTATCCTCCCCCGCCAGAGATTGTGTCGTAATTGCGATTTGTCATTGCGACACAGCCTCCCTGGGGGGAGAAGTTTGGGAGGAGGGGGATTTCCTTATTCAGAAGAGACACGCGCATCATGACGATTACCTTGTCAACGAGGCCGTCTTGAGGACGAAACCGCGCCTCTGCTCGAACTCGTAGATGGTGTCGAGCATCTTTTCCCGGACCGTCAGGAGCGAGCCGAACCCGTACTTCTCCCGCACCCGGTCGATGGCCGTACCCAGCCGCTCTTCGCGGTCCGAGTACGGCTCGAAGAGGGAAAGGGACCTGGCCCTGACCAGGTCCGAGGCCTTGACGCCGACAAGCCTCAAGGCCAGCCGCGACGAGGCGAACAGGCCGAGGAAAAGGTCCTCGGCCACCCGATAGATTCCGCCCATCTCTTGGAGGGGCGTCAGCAGGAGGCGGCGCCGCACCTCGGTCTTGAAGTCGGAGTAGCGGGTCTTGACCTCGATGACGTGAGCGAAGAGATGCTCCTGCCGCAGGCCGAGGGTCAGCCGGTCGCAGAGGTAGGCAAGATGAGCGAGGAGCAGCCGCCGGTCCCAGAGGTCCTCGAGGAAGGTCGTCTCGCGCGAGACGGACTTGGGGATGGTGCGGGTGAAGACGGGCCGGCTGTCGACCCCCCGTGACTGGAGATAGACCTCCTCGCCCTCGAGGCCGAAGAGGGAGCGCAACGCCGGCCGCGGCATCCCCCAGAGGTCGCCGATCTTGTGGATGTTGAGCATCCGGAGGACGACCTGGGCTTTGGGCCCGACCCCGGGCAGAGTCTCGATGCCGAGGCCGCGAAGGAACTCCTCATCCCGGCCCTCCTCGACCTCGAAGAACCCGGCGGGCTTGGCCTTCTTGGTGGCCAACTTGGCCAGGATCTTGTTGGGCGCCATACCGACTGAGACCTTGAGCCCCGTCTCCTTTTCGATGCGCGCCTTCATCCGCCGGGCGGTGTCGGAGAAGGACGAATAAAGATGCCGGCAACGGGTGAAATCGAGGTAGGCCTCGTCGAGCGAGGCCTCCTCGACATCCGGCGTGTACTCGGAGAGGATGCGGAAAAACTTCTCGGAGAAGGCCTGGTAGACCTGGTAGTTGCCGCGGATGAAGAGGCCCTTCGGGCAGAGCTGGTAGGCCTTGCGCAGGGGCATGCCGGAGTGGACGCCGTAGCGGCGGGCCTCGTAGTTGCAGGTCGAAGCCACGCCCCGCTCGTGGGGCAAGCCGCCGACGATGACCGGCTTCCCCTTGAGGGCGGGGTTGAGCAGTTCCTCGACGGCCGCGAAAAAGGCGTCGATGTCGATGTGAACGATCGAGCGGCGTCTCATCCCGGTCTCGCTTTCATTCGATCACTCTTCAGGCCTTCCCTTCTCCGTCCAATTGTCATTGCGAGAAACCTTGTGACGAAGCAATCCGACGCAGTCGCCGCGAGCGAAGCGTGGCGGTCCCATTCCAGTTTCCGCTTGATGAGATCCCTCGCCATGACCTACTGTCGTACTGCATCCGCGATGACAAAAAGCCCTCCGGCAATCAGAGCCGTACATAGAGGAACCTCCCTCAGTACTTCCGCAGCAGGCCGACGACCCTGCCGACGACCCGGAGTTCATTGACCTCGATCGGCGCAAACTCCGGGTTCTCGGGGACGAGGAGAATCCGGCCGTTCTCCCGGCGGAGCCTTTTCAACGTCACCGAGCCGTCGTCCAGGCGGGCCACGACCATCTCGCCCGAGTTGGCCGTGTTGGTCCTCTCCAGGAGCACCCGGTCGCCGTCGTCGATGTAGGCGTCCACCATGCTCTTCCCGGCGACGCGGACACAGAAGATGTTCTCGCGGCGGCGGCCGACCAGCCACTCGGGCACGTCTACGCTCTCACCGAGAGAGTCGAAGACCTCTTGGGCCCGGCCTGCGGGGGCGACGCCGACGAGGGGCACCCTGACCCGGCTGTCGAGCGGCGTCGGACCCCCGGCGAGGCGCAGCTCCCCTCCCTCGCGGCGGAGGTAGCCCTTCCTTTCCAGGCTGAGGACGTGCTTGAAGACAGCCGAGGGGTTGGCCAGGCCCAGCCGTTTCCCGAGCTCACGGATGGTCGGGGGAAAGCCGTGCTCGAGGACAAAGGCCTCGATGACCTGGAGGGTCCTTCTCTGGCGCTGGGTCAACTCTTTGTGCAATCTGTTCACCATTTTGTTCACCTTAGATACAATAAGATGCCGCCAGGCCTTTGTCAAGTGGAAAATTCTGAATGAGGTTCTCTGGCAGAAATGGAGAAAGTCTATATCCAGACTATTTTTATATCACTCTCGAGCTGTTCGAATTCCCTGTCTCCCGTAAGCAGCTCACCCTTATTTATCTTTGTCAGGGCGGCGGCGAAGCAATCGGCGAATGAAATTTTATGTTTGACCTTGAATCGGCCGGTTTCTTTGGCCAAAGACCGGTCAACATCGACGATCTCGACGGGAAGCGCCTGGATAGTCCTAGCGACCTCTTCCGCCTTTTCTGGCCCATGTCTTCTTAGGACGACATAATAAACCTCGCCGAAATTGACGGAAGTCATCAGAAGATAAGAATCCTTCTCCAGGGCGTTGACCAAAAGGGAGCATCTCTGATTATAAAATTGCTTTCAATTCTCGTCGCTGGCAAGCTAAAATGTTCAGAGGGCGCAAAGCAATGATCGATTCGCAACTCAAAGATAAGACGGCCTTGGTTACCGGGGCGAACACCGGGATTGGGAGGGCAACCGCCCTAGCCTTCGCTGAACAAGGGACCAATGTCGTGGTCCACTACCTCGGCCGGAAGGGCGAGGTCGAAGAGCCCTTCCAGGCCGAATACGCCTTTGGGGGAAAGGAGAGAGCCGGCGAATTGGCCGATCAGATCAAAGGCCTGGGGGTCAAGGCGGTTATTGCGGAAGCCAATTTGATGCTTCCAGAGTCAATTCCCGGACTGTTCGCTGAGGCGGAAAGGGCCTTCGGTCAAGTCGACATCCTGGTCAATAATGCCGCCCACTGCGAAATGCCCGATAATATATTTTCAGCGACGGCGCCGAACATCGAGAGACATTTTGCCGTGAACACAAGGGCGGGGGTGCTCCTGATCTCGGAATTCGTCAAGAGACACAAAAGGCGGGGCGGAACTTGGGGAAGAATCATCAACCTCAGCACCGACGCGGCCCAAGCCTTTGCCACCCAAATTTCATATGGAGCAAGCAAGGCGGCCATCGAAGCCTATACCCGAAGCATCGCCTGGGAAGTCGGCCCTCTCGGGGTCACCGTGAATACGGTCGCACCGGGTCCGGTTCAAACCGGGTGGATGAGCGCTGAATTGGTGGAAAAGGTGTTGCCGGAGATTCCTCTGGGGCGAGTCGGGACGCCCGAGGACATCGCCGACGTCATCGTCTTCCTGGCCTCCGATCAGGCCCGCTGGCTGACGGGCCAGGTCATCAAGGTCTCGGGAGGCCATAATCTCTAGAAAGCTCTTCTTATCTCGATCGGGGCGCGGCGATGCTTTGTCTCGTTCGGTCCCGCCTTAGCGGTCGAGGGTGACTTCTTCCCGGTAGTCGATCGATAGCTTAGGTCCCTTCTGCGACTTGAGCAGTTGGATAGCCTTCAGGTAGAGTTCATTTTTTTTCTGCCAGACCCGGTTCAGGTTCCTGGCATAAGCGGCGATGGCCACATCAAACCATTTCCCCTTGAGCAGCCTCTTCGCCGATTCCTTTAGCGAATAGAACTTCTTGTGGCTGAAGATCTGGGCCCGCTGGAGGTCGAAAAGGGACAGGCGGGCCGGCCGGAAGACGACGTGATG
Organism: Candidatus Aminicenantales bacterium; assembly: GCA_049287565.1. Classification (GTDB taxonomy): domain Bacteria; phylum Acidobacteriota; class Aminicenantia; order Aminicenantales; family UBA8522; genus UBA8522. The sequence goes on along the minus strand of JBAQGA010000236.1, from coordinate 4,907 downwards.
AGCATCGTAGAGGGCCCAATCATGGAATTGGATCCGATTCTCACGGCTCACTTTATCATAAAATTCCGATCCGGGAAGAGGCGTCAGGATGAGGAACTGGGTCGAGTTCAGCCTGGACCTCTTGGCGAATTTGACCGTCTGCTTGACGGTCTTCCAGTCATCTTCGTCGAATCCGTAGACAAACATCCCGTGAATGCCGATCCGATGCTTGCGGAGGACCTTGATGGCCTCCGCGATCTCTTCGACCGTCTGCTTTTTTTTCATAGACTTCAGGCTTTCCGGGTTAACCGATTCAAAACCGATGTAGAGCGTATGGCAGCCGGCCTTCTTCATCAGCCTGACCAGCTCCAGGTCCTTGGCCACGTCGGCGCGCACCTGGGTCGTCCACTTGAACTTGAACCTCTCCTGGATCATCGCTTCCAGCAAAAGCTTGGCGCGCTTGCGGTCGGCCGTGAAATTGTCGTCGTAGAAAAAAATGAGCTTCTTCCGCTCATTGTAGCGCCGCAGCTCTTCGATGATATTTTCCGTCGAGCGGAACCGGTATTTTTTGCCGAACATGCCGGTTACCGAACAGAAAGAACAGTCAAATGGGCAGCCCCTGGACGTCTGGACGGGGATGCTGCTCAACCCGGATATCCCCTTTTTCATCGATTTGAGCAAGGACAGATCCGGGAACGGGATTTGATCGAGGTCCTTGACGAATGGCCGGAGAGGATTGTGGATGATCTCCTCGTTCTCCCTGTAAGATAAATTGGGAATGTCCGAGAAGCCCCCCCCTTTTTCCCAGGCGTCGATAAAAGGCATCAGAGTCTGCTCCCCTTCCCCGCGGATGACGAAATCGGAATGCTCTAGAGCCTCATCGGCCAAAAACGTCACATGCGGCCCCCCCATGACGACCGGAACGCCTTTTTCCCTGACTCTATCCGCTATGGCGTAAGCCCTGGGGGCGGTCGAAGTGATCGTCGAAATTCCCACCAGGTCGGCGGATTCTACAATCTCGAAATCGATCTCTCTCATTTCCTCGACGAAAATTTCCACCTCCCAGCCCCGCTGCTTCATCATCGTGCCCAGGATGATCGGGCCCAGCCGGGGCAGGGGGAAGCGCGAAAAAATATGCAGGTTGGGAGCCTTGGGTTCGATGAAAACAATCTTGCTCATGTCACTCTCTCTTTGTTTTTTTGCTGTCCCTTTTTAGGTTCTTGGCTTTCAGACTCAAGATTTCCTTCCTTTTCTTCTTGAGCAGGTCTTCCCAGCGCTGGATGCCCTTATCGAGAAGGCTCATCTTATCGGAAAGGGCCTTGATCTCCATGAGCATGGCATCCAGCCTGCTCGAAACCTCGGCCTTGGGGAAGGCCTCTAGATTTTCCTGGATAGCCAAGAAATATCGAAAATAATCGGATCTCTCCTTGATTTCCTCGAGGGTGTAGCCGAAGAGCTGAAGGTCCCGGATCAGTTCGCAAAAATAGATATAGACTTCCGAATAGAGCCGGAACCCGCCCTCGCTGCGCATATCGGGCTCGATGATACCCTTGTCCTCCCAGTGCTTGATCGTCCGCGGGCTCAGCCTGACGCGTTCGGCCAGGTTTCCGATGGTCAGGTACTGGTCCGTATCCTTGGATTTTTGCTTTCTTTCGACGGTCTTCGGCAGCCCCACTTTCTTGAGAATTTTCTGAATATCGTCTGTTTCGTAACCGAAATCGGTGAGCTTTTGAATATACCCGATCCTCGCCATCACCTCTTCCGAATAGAGAGGGACCCGGTCATCGGTGAAACCGACCGGCTTTACCAGTTTGGTCCTCTCCCATTCCCGGAGAGACGCCTCCTGGAGCTTAAACCTGGCGATAAACTCATCCCGGGTGAAGATGTGATTGTTCAAATGATACCTATACGTACAAATTTATTACTCATTATTACAACCTATACGTATATGATTGATTAAATATTGTGCCCCTGTCAAGCTCTTTTTTCTATGCGGATTGGCGGTGAGACCTTTATCCTGGCCCCTTGCCAAAAGAGATAGGGCGTGCGATAAATAAACCATGGCCAAAGAAAAGCAACCCAACCCCGAACGACTAAAAAAAAGGCTCGACATTAGCGCACCCCTCATCGGTTTCTACGATGCCCCCGATCCCGCAGTCTTTGAGCCAGTCGTCTGCCCTCAGGACCGCCAATGCGTCTACGAATTCTACCCGTGCTGGCTCCGGGGCGAGACGCTCCATCTCACCGAGGATCGATACGGCTGCGGCGGCGCCGGTCACTGGATGTGGGGAGTGCAACTTCGGTCAAGGGAGGAGTTCCTCGAATTCTTGGTCGACGGCGAAGGGCTCAAAGCTTCCCACGCGCTCATGGGAAAATGGATCGACGCCGCAAAACCCTACCGGGCCGAACACCCGCATCTTTTTCTCGGACCACTCAAGGATGGAGCCTGGGCGCATGCCAAAACCGTCACCTTCCTGGTGAACCCGGACCAACTGAGTGCCCTGGCCATCGGCGCCCAGTACTACAGTGCCCCTGAAGATCCTGCCCCGGTGATCGCCCCGTTCGGGTCGGGGTGCTCCCAAATCGTGCCGTTTAACGATCTGAGTGTCCCCCAGGCATCGATCGGCGCCACCGACATTGCCATGCGACAGCACCTCCCCCCGGACATGCTGAGCTTCACGGTCACACGACTGATGTTCAAGCAGCTCTGTGAGCTGGACGAGCGGAGTTTTCTCTACAAACCATTCCTGGAGAGGCTCAAGCAATCCCGCCGGGGCAAAGTCTAAAGCTTCCAAGCGCCGGCGACGATCAGGTTCGTGCCGGTGATATGAGCGGCCCTATCGGAAGCGAGGAAGCGGACGGCCTCGGCGACATCCGTCTTCTTGCCGAAATATTCCGCTGAAATCTTCCCGCCCGCGGGCATGATCCCCCCCTCGATCAGACCCGGCGATACCATGTTCACCGTGATCCCCGCTTTGAATTCCGAGGCGGCGGCGGATCGGGTCAGGATGAGAAGAGCCGTCTTGGCCACCGCATAAGCCGTGATCTTGGAAAAGGCGCTGAGCTGTTCGACGCGGTTATATCCGATGTTAATGATCCTGCCCCAAGCGCGCCCTCTCATACCCGGGAGTGCGGCCGTGATTCCCCAAACGGCGCTCAGGAAAACGCTCCGGTACATCATTTCCCAGTCGACGGTCGTAAGCTCCTGCCAGGGCTTGACGATAATCGGGCCGAAATTGTTGACCAGGACATCCAGCCGCCCAAAATGCTCTTCCACCCTGCGGACCAACCCATTGGTTTCCTGCTCGGAAGTCAGGTCGGCGGAGAACGCTTTAGCGGATTTCCCTTTCTCCTCTATCCTTGCCACAACTTCGGCGGCGGCCTTCTCATTTTCCTTGTAGTGAACGGCAACACCATCAAGGTCTTCAGCCAGCATAATGGCAATTTCGCGGCCGATCCCCCGGCTGCTCCCGGTGACCAGGGCGATTCGATTTTTCACGGCATTCCCTCGCCAAAAATCAGGCTCATAAGACGGCTCCATTATAACGCAAGCCGGGAAAAAAGGCAGCGGACGCCCATATAGCGGGGAGCACGAGTGCAGTATTGAATATACCTTTCTCCAAAAATATTACGCAAATGTTCCTCCTCGGTCAGTACCATCACATGGGCCATAACCGAAAACAAGATCACCCATCCAAGAGTGTGCCATGATGGCCAGAAAAGCGCATATCCAAAAACAGCTATAAAACAGGCGATAATCTGCGGATTTCTGGTCATCCGGTAAGGCCCAGACTGTATTAAGGCATCCACATTTTGGCCCATCGCGCGTAACCACCCAAACCAGAATATCAAGATGAACATCGCAGATAGACCGATGGCGATACACAACCAGCTGACGGCACGGAGAATGGGGTGGACATCCTTGGGAGGCCAGCCAGAAGGAAGGTCCAGCCAGACAAGAGTTCCAAATAGAAAGAAGACCAACAACTCAAGAGAGGAAGAAAGCCAGGTGAGCCGGCCTCTCCGCAGATAAGAGCGCCGGACAAAGATCCGAAAAACGATAAAAGCAAAGACGATGAGCCCAACGAATGCAACTATGTAAACGGGAGTGGACAGCATTAAAATCCTCCCCCTCGCGTCAACTCAAGTCAATCCTTGAGCAGTCACTTTGTCTCAAAGAAGCGATTCTATTTCTCCCCCTCCTTCGGCTTGAGCTCCATGCCGAGCTGTTCGTAAAGGCCCAAAATATCGGCGATCTCCCATCTCGTTTTGATCTTCCCATCCGAAATCTGAAAAATCGCGATGACCGTCCACTCAAGTTCCTTTCCGGTCGCGGGTATCCCGGCAAACTCTCCCTGATGAACCGTATGGACCAAAATCTTCGCGACGACCTTGTCCCCCTCAGCCACTATATCTTCTACATTATGCTCGATTTCGGGAAAAGCATTATAAAGCCCTATCGCCATCAGCTTGTAATCCTCAAAGCTCATTGGTTCAGCATTGGGGGGCATGTATTGTTTTCTGTCAGGGGCAAATAATTCTTCGTACAACGCTTCAAAATTGCTCTTGCTTAACTCTTCAAACCATCTGAGGACTATAGCCTTGTTCTGTTCCTCAATCTCGGCCTGGGCCTTGAATTTCTCTAGCTCTGCCACCGCCTCTTTGTCCTGACAGCCAAAAGCAAGGCAAAGCAGAACGACCAGGGCAATAGGTGTGACCAGTTTTTTCATATTCTTCCCTCCTCATTCGTGATGTCACAATCTAATAACATAAGAAAAGGATCGTCAATTCAAACTTGGACCGGTCGAGCCGTTCAGGCCAACATATGAATAAGCCCAGGGATCAGGCAATATCTAGCCTGGATTATTCATGAAATGAAGAGTAAAAAATTCCCTCTCCCGTCCGAGACTGTGTCGCAATTAGAAAGG
>JBAQGA010000235.1:0-4549 GCA_049287565.1 Candidatus Aminicenantales bacterium | reverse complement strand
AGCCGAAGTCCGTCCGCCCGACCTCGAGAGGCTCTATCTTTTCCTGGCCGATTGACAGCCGGCTGCCCCCTCTAAATTGACCGCCCGTGACTCCTGTGTTATTTTAGTCCAGAAAAAATGGTCACCGTCCGATTCGCGCCCAGCCCCACGGGCTTCCTCCATCTCGGGAGCGCTCGCACCGCCTTATTCAACTGGCTTCATGCCCGTCATACGGGGGGTCGGTTCCTAGTCCGTGTCGAGGACACCGACCAGGTCCGGTCCGACGTCCGCTTCCTCGAAGAGATCCTCAACGACCTGCGCTGGCTCGGTTTGGACTGGGACGGCGAGCCGCTCTTCCAGAGCCGGCGGTTTCCTCTCTACCGGCAGAAAGCCGGGGAGCTCGTGGTCGGCGGGAAGGCCTATAGAGAAGGGGAGGCCATCCTTTTCCGGGTGGAGAAAGGGCGCAGCGTCGAATACGACGACCTCATCCACGGCCGCATCTCGGTCCGGACCGACGACATCAAGGACCAGGTCCTGATCAAATCGGACGGCTCCCCGTCCTATAACTTCGCCTGCGTTGTGGACGACGCCGAGATGGCCATTACCGACATCCTGCGCGGCGACGACCACATCTCCAACACGCCCAAACAGATCCTTTTTTACGAGGCCTTCGGGCAGACTCCCCCCCGGTTCGGCCACATGCCCCTGATCCTCGGTCAGGACGGGGCCAAGCTCTCCAAGCGGCACGGCGGCGTATCGGTCGAGGAATACCGGAACGAGGGATATCTCCCCGAGGCCCTGGTCAATCACCTGATCCTTCTCGGCTGGTACCCCGGGGAAGAGCATGAAGTGATGACCCTGGAGGAGGCGGCCCGGATGTTCGAGATTTCCCAGATGGGGGACGTCCAGGCCAAGTTCGACCTCCAGAAGCTGCGCTGGCTGAACGCCGCCCACATCATGAAAAAAACGCCGGCCGAGCTCCTGCCCCTCATCAAGGGATATCTCGTCGCCGGCGGTGTGGCGCTTTCCGGAGTCACCGATGATTACCTCCTCCGGCTTATCGGACTCTACCAGATCCGGCTGAAAACGCTCCGCGATTTCGTGGAGATGACCGACTGCTTCTTCCGGGACGATTATGCCGTCGAGGAAGCGGGGAAGAAGAAATATCTCGATAAACCGGAGAATATCGAGAACCTCAGCGTATTGGCCGACCGTCTGGAAGGCTTGGCGGAATTCTCCGTCGCCTCCATCGAAGCGGCCTGCCGTGAGCTAGCCGAGGAGCGGGGGCTCAAGCCCGGCGCCTTGATCCACGCCGCCCGCATGGCCGTCAGCGGCCGGACGAGCGGAGCCGGGCTCTTCGAGATGATGGAACTTCTTGGAAAGGAAAAAGTCCTAAAACGTTTGCGAGGCGTCGCCCCATGAGTCAAACCGAGCCCAAAAGAAACTTCATCCGGGACATTGTCGAGGCGGACATCCGCGACAACAAGAACCGGGGACGCGTCCATACCCGGTTCCCGCCCGAGCCGAACGGCTTTCTCCACGTCGGCCACACCAAGTCGATCTGCCTGAACTTCGGCCTGGCCGCCCAGTACCGCGGACTCTGCAACCTGCGTTTTGACGACACCAACCCGGAGACCGAGGAGATCGGCTACGTGGAATCTCACAAGGAGGACATCCGCTGGCTGGGCTTCGACTGGGAGGACCGGGAATTTTACGCCTCCGACTATTTCGAGAAGCTCTATGAATTCGCCGTCGACTTGATCAACAAGGGCAAGGCGTTCGTCTGCGATTTGAGCGCCGAAGGGGTGAGCGCGGAGCGCGGCACCCTGACCCAGCCCGGCCGGGAAAGCCCTTATAGAAATCGCACCATCGATGAGAACCTGGACCTCTTCCGGCGGATGAAGGAGGGCGAGTTCCCGGACGGTTCCAAGACGCTCCGCGCCAGGATCGACATGTCCCACCCCAACCTGCTCATGCGCGATCCCGTCCTCTACCGGATCCGGCATGCCAGCCACTATCGCCGCGGCGATGACTGGTGCATCTATCCCACCTACGACTGGGCCCATGGCCAGTCCGATTCGATCGAGGGGATCACCCATTCCATCTGCACCCTCGAGTTCGAGGTCCACCGGCCGCTCTACGACTGGCTGCTCGACCACCTCGGCATCCATCATCCCCAGCAGATCGAGTTCGCCCGGTTGAGCGTCAGCCACACCGTCTTGAGCAAACGCAAGCTCCTGGAGCTCGTCAAAGAAGGCTACGTCAGCGGCTGGGACGATCCCCGAATGCCGACCATCTCGGGCCTGAGGCGGCGCGGCTATACGCCCGAGGCCATCCGGACCTTCTGCGACCTCATCGGCGTCGCCAAGGCCAACAGCATCGTCGATCTGCCGCTCCTCGAGGACTGCATCCGGGAGGACCTGAACAAGCGGGCGCCCCGGATCATGGGAGTGCTGCGGCCTCTCCGGGTCGTCATCGTCAACTACCCCGAGGACAAGACCGAAGAGCTGGAAGCCATCAATAACCCGGAGGACGCCGGCGCGGGGACGCGGACCGTCCCGTTCTCCCGCGTCCTCTACATCGAGCGCGAGGATTTTATGGAGGATCCGCCCAAGAAATTCTTCCGGCTGGCCCCCGGGCGGGAAGTCCGGCTGCGCTATGCCTATTTCATCAAGTGTAAAGAAGTCGTCAAGGACCCGGGAAGCGGCGAAGCCGTCGAGCTGCGCTGCACCTACGACCCGGCGACGCGGGGCGGCGATTCTCCCGACGGCCGCAAGGTCAAGGCGACGCTCCACTGGGTTTCGGCCGCCCATGCCTTGCCCGCCGAGATCCGCCTCTACGACACGCTCTTCACCAAGCGCGACGCGGGCGAAGTTGAGGAGGGCGCCGATTGGAAGGCCAACCTCAATCCCCAGTCGCTCGAAGTCCTCACCGGGTGCCGGGTCGAGCCGAGCCTGAAGGAGGCGACTCCCGGAGCCCGCTATCAATTCGAGAGGATGGGGTATTTCTGTGTCGACAGCCGGGATTCGGGCCCGGGCCGGCTTGTCTTCAACCGGACGGTCACTCTCCGCGATCCCTGGGCCAATATCAAGAGAGCCGGCCGAGAAAACGAATAGGAAGCAAAGGAGTCATCTCATGGAAACAACGATCGTCGATATCCGGGCCAGGGAAATTCTGGACTCGCGCGGAAATCCCACGGTGGAAGTAGACGTCCGGCTGGAAGGCGGCGCCTTCGGCCGGGCGGCGGTGCCCTCAGGCGCCTCCACCGGCGTTCACGAGGCGCTTGAGCTCCGGGACAAGGATGAAAAACGTTACGGAGGCAAGGGCGTTCTGCAGGCCGTCGCCAACGTCAACGGCCCTCTGGCCAAACAGATCATCGGCCGGGATGCCTCCGCCCAGGCCCCCCTCGACCGGGCGATGATCGATTTCGACGGTACGGAAAACAAGGAAAAGTACGGGGCAAATGCGATCCTGGGAATCAGTCTGGCCGCTGCCCGGGCGGCCGCCCGGGCCGCGGGGAAGCCGCTCTATCGCTATCTCGGCGGCGATTCGGCGAACACCATGCCGGTCCCGATGTTCAACATCCTCAATGGCGGCGCCCATGCCAACTGGCAGGCGACCGATTTCCAGGAGTTCATGATCGCGCCCGTGGGCGCTCCCGACTTCAAGAACGCCCTGCGCTGGGGGGCCGAGGTCTACCACGCTCTCAAGAGCGTCCTCAAGTCCAAGGGATACGCGACCGGAGTCGGAGATGAGGGCGGTTTTGGGCCCGCCCTGAAGAGAAACGCCGAGGCCGTTGAACTGATCCTCGAGGCGGTGAAGAAGGCCGGTTACAAGGCGGGGGAGGACATCGCCGTCGTCCTCGATCCGGCCGCCAGCAGCTTTTTCGAGGACGGCCACTACTACCTGCGGACCGAAGACCGCAAGATCGGCGCCGGGGAGATGGTCGCCCTGTACGCGGATTGGGTCGATAAATATCCGATCATCAGCATTGAAGACGGCCTGGCCGAGGACGACTGGAGCGGCTGGAAACTCCTCTATAAGACTCTGGGCGGGAAGATTCAGCTCGTCGGCGATGACTTGTTCGTTACCAGCATCAATCGGATCGCCCGAGGAATCCGGGAGAAGGCGGCTAACGCGGTGCTGATCAAGCTCAACCAGATCGGGACCTTGACCGAGACCGTCCAGGCCATCGAGATGGCCCGGGAAGCCGGCTGGAAGTCCATGGTCTCCCACCGCAGCGGCGAGACCGTGGACAGCTTCATCGCCGATTTCACCGTCGCCATGGGAACGGGACAGCTCAAGACGGGAGCGCCCTGCCGCGGCGAGCGGGTGGAAAAATACAACCAGCTCCTCCGGATCGAGGAAGAACTGGGAGACGCCGCCGTCTACGCCGGGCGCGGCGCCTTTTCCCGCTGAGCCATCCCCCTCAGTTGCCTAAAGTGTCATTGATTATATGAAAGCGCTACAGTTCTCCGGAAAGAAAGGCTATAAGAGGGACGAGGAGGTACTGAGCGCAAATGATACGTATTGGCTGTGACGCCCATAAGAGGTATTCTATGTTTGCCGG
>JBAQGA010000234.1:0-10252 GCA_049287565.1 Candidatus Aminicenantales bacterium | reverse complement strand
CTTTGATACTTCCATAAGGAAATCCTTTTTAGCAGGATATCTTTCTAAAATGGACTTTCTGGGATCGGCCTTCTTTTGACGCTCTTCGGCCGTGCGCGGCAGTGGCCAAACGGCGCCGGCGTTCCGCCGCAGCGAATTTGAAAAGGAGGGATTGCGCATGCTCCAACCGGTATAGGTCGCCAACGGGGCTTCGATCTCCGGTAAACGGATGCCCGCCATTTCATTGCCGTCCTCATCAACCTGGGGGACCAGGCAAACATATTTCGGCCCCGTTTTAGGAGGCACATTATCGGCGATCCCTTTCCGCTGCCAGCGCGGCCCCGGGTCGAGCCGATAGGGATGGTAGAAAGATTCCGGCATGATCACACCTGGAATATGGGGAAAGCTCTTTTTGAATGCATCCATGGTGACCAAAGTGCCATCCGAAATTCGGGGGATCTGCGACGCCGGCGGCTCGATCCCCAGGCTCACCCACTCATCCAGGGCCGTCAGCAGCGCCCGCCCGATGATGCCGATCCGGCTATCGGTGTGGGCCCTTCCGGCAATGGCGTAGATGCGGACCTGAGCGTCTGTTTCAATGTCCTTCTTGCCTTCGACATCCGTATGGAGCAGGGAAGCGGCCCGTGTCCAGTAATCCGTGGATGAGTTGATGAACATCATCTTGGGCATCAAACCTGATTTTCGTGCTTCAACGAAGGCATCTCCTTTTTGTCCTGTAATGGGATCCCATTGTTCCACGGTGGCCAATGGGAAGAAATCGACCGGGTAGAGGTTGTCTTCGTGGTGACTGCCGTGCCGGGTGAATTGGGCGAACCGCGAGTTGAACTGTCCTTTTCCCGCGCCGGGACAATTAGCCATGATGCCGTCAAAGACCATCCTCTTATTTTCGTCGCCGTTGAAATTCTGGTAGACGAAATGGTTAAGCAGTCGGGCCGACTGGGAATGGCCCCAGGCATAGGTGTAATCGATGACACCGGCCAGGGGATTGGCGAAGCCCTCTCTATCCGCCTTTTCATGCTTGAAAAAAGAGACGACATCGCGGATCGCCGCTAGACCGAGTCCCGTCACTTTGGGATCCTTGCCGGTATATACCAGGTCATACAGCCAGCCGGGCGTAAAGCCTTCCTTGATATACAGATAACCCGGATCGGGGATCACCCGGCCCTTTTCCAGGCGGGCGAAAGACCAACTGTCACGGGGAATGGCTGCCGGCTTTTCCCCCCGGTATTGCCGCTTAGTCAAGGTTGCGTGGGAGTTATCCAGTGTCACCGGCGGATAGGCCAGCGAGCCTCCCCAGACGAGGGGCTGGCTGTAGGTCACATCGTCGGAGAAGGGAATGATCTCGCTGTAGATCGTGCCGGTCACCGTCCGGCCGTTTTCCGTAATCACGGGTACCCGGATATTCAATGCCTGGTCGCTTTCGATCACATCGCAATTCCAGCCGCACCACAAATAGGAATAGCCCCGGCTGTAGAGCCAGTTTTTCCCGGCCTCATGGTTGAAATGCCAGTTGCCAATCTTGTTGCCGCGGTTGTTGACGAAATACATCAGCCGGTGATTCCCGCGATCGGCATCAACCGGTTTGTGCAGTTCAAAATCCGTTGAGAGCTCGACGCGCCCGCGGCCATTTCTGGGAGCCAGCCTCAAATCGACGATCTGCTGATTCGCCGGATTGCCTGGGTCGACCTCCAGGTAGATGATCCCCTTGATCACCTCATACGGACCTGTATGAATGAGTTCCGGGAGGCCCGAAATCACTTCCCGGCTGGTGATTTCCACCTTGACGACTTCTGCGGAAACGGCCGCCGGAATAAGCATGCATCCTACGAGCACGAATGGAAAGAAGCATGAATGGATTCTGAGGTTAAAAAAGGTAGCAAGTTTCATGGTGTTTTGTCCTCTCCCTCTCATGGGTATATACGGAGAATCCTCTTTAAAGTTGCGGCCAAGGAGCGGCGAATTATCTATCAGGGTGAAAAAGGCGACGATTCGCCCAACCGATAGCCCTGTAGAGGATCTATCTTTAGGCTTGAAAATATTTCAATTTAGTAAGTCCCAATAACAATGGCGCCGAAAATACCTTGGGACGATTATTGTTCGACAGTTCACCCAGTCCTCTATCTTGGCCCCGATTATTTCGTCTTGACCCGGCCGAGGAACCCGCCTATTTTCGCCGCCACCGGGCCCGCGCCCCGGTCGGTGTTGGACATGACGGCGACGATGTAAGCGGAGTCCAAGTAGATGTCGAGGTTGGAGTTGATGCCGGGGAACCCGCCGCCGTGGCCGACGACCTTGCCGGCGGCGCTCGTCGCAACAGTGAACCCGTAGCCGTAGCTCGCCCCCAGGTGGTCCGTCCACATCTCCTTCAGGGATTCCTTGGAGACATATTTCCCGCCGAGGAGGGCGAGAGCGAATTTGTGGAGGTCCTTGACCGTCGAGAATCCGCCGCCGGCCGGGCCGCCCTTGATGACGTGCTTGTAAAGATTGTTCTGCCATCCGTAAGGGCTCTTCGGGTCGGGGCTGTAGCCGATGGCCAGGTTTCCGACCGGATAATCCATTTCGTAGCAGTCGCTGCTGGTCATCCCGGCCGGCTCGTAGATGACCTTGCGGATGTGCTCGAAATAGTCCTCTCCGGTGGCCTTTTCGATGACGACACCCAACAGGAACATCCCGGTGTTGCTGTACTGGTATCTTTTGCCCGGCTCGAAGGACGGCCGTTCGTCCTTGATCAGCGGCTTGTAATCGTCGAGCTTGCGGAAGAGAGCGCGGGAACTTTTGTAATACGTATCGTTGAAATAACTCCCCAGCCCGGAGGAATGGGTCAGCAGATGGCGGACCGTGATCTTATCCGTGACGTCCTTGGGAAGCCAGGTCTCGTCGATATACTTACTGATCGGGTCGTCGAGAGAGAGCTTCCCCTTTTCGGCCAGGCGGACAACGGCCGTGGAGGTGAACATCTTGCTCATCGACCCGAGGTTGAACTTGGTGTCGATGTTAATGGGCACGTGAAAGGCTTTGCTCGCTTCACCGGCCGCCATGGTCAGAAGGACCTTGTCGCCCTTGGCGACGAGAAGCGTCCCGGAGAACATGCCCTTGGCGACGAGTTTATCCATAAAGGTCTTGGTCTCGGTGAGGAACTGTTCCTCGGTAAGCGGTGCCTCTTTCAAATCTGCCGGCGGACGGGCCGGGCTGAAACCGGCCCCTCCGATGAGGTATTCGGGGGCGTCGGTGAAACGGAGGGTGATGCCCCGATAGCTGTCATAGTTCCGGTCCTTGACGATGACGATGGTCTGGCCCTTGCGCTCGGGGACGTAGGTGCGAATCCCGGTAAAATCGACTCCCCCCGTCTCCTGGAACAGCCCCAGGAAAACTTCGATATGTCCCTCTATCGGGACGGCGTTCCGGAATCGTTCGGTGCAGTGGGTAGTGAGGAACTGGCGGATCTGTTCCGGGTCCCCCGAGTTCAGCGTATCGATGAGCGCCTGGATGCGCTCGCCCCTCACTCCTTCGGGCAGGACAGGACTGTCGCTGTAGCTTTCGGCCGGCGTCTGCGTCCAGCCGGCCTGAAAAGCGAGCAGAATGATGAAAATAACGGCCAAATGTTTGTATCTCACGGCCTCCTCCTCACTTCTTTTCCTTGATCCGGCTCAGGCGCAGTTCGCTGCCGTCGCGGAGATGACCGATGATCTCATATTCTTTCCCCTCTTTGTCAAGCACGAATTCGATCTGGAGCTCGCTGTCGTCCTCTGGGACAAAATAGGTCGAGCTCAGCGGGATAAACTTGATCTTCCGGCCTCGGACCTGGACATAGATCTCTCCGCCCTCTAGAATGATTTCTCCCTCGGTATAGCGTCCCACATATTTTTTCAAGAGCGCTTCCTCGACGGAAGCCGGCTCCATCTTGGCCTTGAGGTCGTTCAGCGCCCATTGGAGCTGGGCCTTGGCTTCTTCGTCCTCCGCCTTCTTGGAGCTTTTTTACCAGCAGCGCGTCCATTTCTTTCGCCTTATCGGGGAAAATATAGAGTTTTTGGAGGAGTTCTCCGACACCCTTGATAACTTCCGCCCGCATCTTGGCATCGAGAACAGGCGGCTTGGCGACTCCTTCCTTTTCCTGGGTGGAGGATGGGAATGCCGACAGGGCAAAAAACAGGAGAAAAAGGATGGCAATGAAAATCGCGACCGCCTTCTTCAAATTGACCATGCTAACCTCCCTTATTTATTCATTCAGTATATATATACGTAACATCTTACATTTTCGTTCCAAAAAAGGTCCTCATTTGAGATCCAGTTTCATCGAAAACCCAAACTTGGTGCGGGCGTACTTCCCTGAGGCCGTGGGTTCGTTTGGGGTGAGCTTAAATCCCAGCTTTCGATAGAGCCCCACGGCCGCTCGCAGCCGGTTGTCCGTCATTAGGATGATTTTCTTTGCGCCTTTTTGCCTGGCCCGGGCGATAGCTGCCTCAGCCAGCCGGCGTCCCGCCTGTTTTCTTTGGGCGCCCGGTGTGACCGCCATTTTGGCGATTTCATACGTCTCCTTGTCCCGCTTCAACAGCGCCGTCGTCCCCACGATCTTGCCCCCAAGACGCGCAAAAAGGACCGCTCCCCCCTGGGCGATGATCTCTTCTTCAGGATGACGGAGAAGCCGCTTATCGTCCTCCTCGACCGTAAAGAACTTTTTCAGCCATTCCTCATTCAGCCTTCGGAAAGCCTCTCTGTGCTCAGGTGAGAAATCGACAATTTCGACCGCTTTCGCTTGCATCTCCTTGATTTTGCGGATGATCCGACTCCCCATCTCTTCCTTGTCGAGCTCCGCTTCGACCTTTTGGATAGCCTCCATCATGTCCGCACCGGCGCTGCCGAAAAGTTCGGAAACCGCGCTCAGGAAACAGTTCCAAACCGGAGCCAGCTCGGTGGCGAGCTCCTTTCCTTGCGGCGTGATCGCCAGCCGTCTCTTTCGCCGGTCCGCTTCGTCCTGGTAGGATCGGATGAATCCTCTCTTCACCAGCATCTGGGCGGTCTGGATGACGGCTGGATGGGAGACCTTCAAGGCGTCGGCGATCTCCTGGATGGAAAGGGGAGAGGACTCGGTGGAGAGGAGGTAAAAAATGGTGAACCAGCGGGGCTCGAAATCGATCTCGAGGTAGCGGTAGGCTTCGCTGCCGCCGCGCAGCAACCGGTCGGTCAGCCCCTTCATCCGGCTGGCGATGGCGAGATAGCCGAGCTCTTTAAGAAAGTCCATCGTTAAAACTTACGTAAGTGCTTTCATATATATCACGAATATTTCGTATTGTCAATTCAAAATTGATCAAAATTGCAAATTGGGGACGGTATATCATTTTCCGAATTTCGGCGGGCCCCGGCCGTGGAGATGCGGCCTGGGTATTGTGCCTTTCTTAATGGTGTGCTAATAAATAAGGCGGTCTTCTGAGATATCCATGATCGGGCAAATCCTGAAGCATTACAAAATCGAGGAACTCCTCGGCATGGGCGGCATGGGTGTCGTCTACCGGGCCCGCGACACCAAGCTCCAGCGTCCCGTCGCCTTGAAGCTCCTCAAGCCCGAGCTCATCGCCGACCCCAACCGCAAGAGCCGCTTCCTTGTCGAGGCTCAGTCGGCCGCGGCCGTCACCCACCCGGCCATCGCCCAGGTCTATGATGTGGACGAAGCCGGCGGCAGCATGTTCATCGCCATGGAGTTCGTCGCGGGCCGGACGGTCAGTCAGCTGATCGCCGAGGGGGAACTCGACCTGCTGGGAGCGGTGGCCATCGGACTTCAGATTGCCGAAGGGCTTGCCCGGGCGCACGAAGCCAAAATCATCCATCGCGATATCAAGTCGGACAACATCATGGTCACCCGGGACGGCCACGCCAAGCTCCTCGATTTCGGCCTGGCCAAGCTCCTCACTCCCGACCTCACCCAGACCGACCTCGGGCCCGGGGTCAGCCGCACTCTCACCAGAGAGCGGGTCCATACCATCGCCGGAACGGTTATGGGAACGACCAACTATATGAGCCCGGAACAGGCCCGGGGCCGCTCCATTGACCAGAGAAGCGATATTTTTTCGTTCGGCGTTGTTCTCTACGAGATGGTGACCGGAGAGCTCCCTTTCAAGAGGGAGACACCCCTCGACACCATGCACGCCATCGTCTTCGAGGAGGCCAAGCCGGTAACGATGCTCCGCCGGAACCTTCCGCCCCAGGTCCACCTGATCATCTCCCGCTGCCTGCGCAAGCGCGCCGAGGACCGCTACCCGGATGCCCACGCCCTGGCCGAGGATCTCAGGAGGCTGAAGCAGAACATCGAGACGGGGACCAGCCTTTCTCTCCCCGTTGGAGTCCGCATTAGGGGATGGCTGGACGAGGTCAAGACATGGATTCCTCTGGGAAGCACGGGTCTGATCATCGCCGTCGCCGTGCTCGTCGCGGCGGTCGCTCTGCTCTTCACCCGGGTCCAGTGGGGGAGCCTGATCGGCCCGATCTTCTGGGTTTTTCTAGGCTACAAATTTCTGCACGGCCGGAAGCGCCGGATGATCTCGCACTTCACCAAGAAGGTTTCGGCGCTCCCCGAGGTCAAAGCCGTTATCGTCCGGGAGGAGAGGGTGAGCGTTGTCCTGGGCGAGGCTCCGGCGAAGACCTACATCCATATCACCAGTCTCGTCGACTCGCTCAATTCCAAGCTCCTGGTCGGTAAGCGCGTTACGGCAGAGATCAAGGACGATCTTACGGACGTAGAGATCCAGAGACTCGTCCGCCAGCCGGGAGTCGTCTATGTCCGGGACGACATCATGCTCACTCCCGAATTAAGGTGACACTTAACTTAACCTGATCTATTCACAAATAATGCAAAAAATATTCCCCCTCCCCTGGCGGGAGGGTGACATTCTACCCTCCTCTTCTCTCCCCCCGAGTTGGGGGGAGATTAAAGGAAGGGGAGGGGGTATCTTTTTACAGTCACCCTCTCCCCGACCTTCTCCCGTCCGAGACTGTGTCACAATTGCCAATTGTCTTTGCGAGCGACCTTTGAGAGCGAAGCAATCTCCTTTATGTTCAATGCCTTATGAGATTGCTTCAGTCGCTGCGCTCCTTCGCAATGACATTATGACACAGCCTCTCCAGGGAGAGGGAATTTTTTACTCTTCATTTCATGAATAATCCAGGTTAAGTTAAGTGTCACCCTAATTCTACCTTAATTCTGAAAGATCAGCACCGACTTAGTTTGAAACTGGCGAAGTTCCGGGCTTTCCCTATTTCTCAACGATCCGGTACTCGAGAATCTGAGCGCCTCGCATCCGGTCGATAAGAAACATCCGGTCCTGCTCGATCCTGATATCGTCGACGAAGCGATCGAGGGGAATGATGCCGAGGAGCACGCCATCGGGGTCGTAGACCTCGAGCCGGTAGGCATCGGTGTTGCGCACCTCGACGTTACCTTCGGATTTCATCGAGATACTGCGCTCTCCTCCGGACATTGTCATCTGGACTCTCATCCCGGTTTGTTCCTCCTCCTTAAGCTGCCGCTGGAGCGAAGCCACCCAGAATCGGCCCTGGCTGTCGGCGGCGACGCCGACGGAGCAGGTATTCAGCTCGGGCATCCGTATACTGGTCCCTCCGCCCCGCCTCTCCATTTTGCCCTTGTCCTTGGGGTCGGTGCCGTAATCGAGCTCGCGGTCGGCCCGCCAGAGGAGCCGGCCGTCCGGTGAGAATTTTTCGATCCGGTTCTGCCTGGAGAAAACGAGGTAGACATTATCTTTCCCGTCGAGGGTGGATTGAACCCCGTTTCCTGCTTTGTTGAGGAGGAAATCTTTGTAGTCCCGCTGTTCCCCGAACTTCTTCTGGACAACTCCTTGGGCATCGAGGATTGTCACGAGCTTGGGAAGTTCTTTGGCTTCCTCTTCAGCGGCCGAGAACATCATCATCATGGAGCCCGGCGACATCACCATCCGGCCTGAGCCCGCTAGGCGCACGATTCCCGGTGACTCATCGATCATCCTCACGGTCCTTGCCTCTTTGCCCTCGGGAGTCAGAACCTGGATTCTCTGGTTGCGGGGGTCGGAAACATAGATATATCCGGCGTCATCGATATCGATGGACTCGGGATAGACGAACTCTCCCGGGCCCTGGCCCTTGCGGCCGAGGGTCGCCAGATACTGCCCGTCCGGGCTGAACTTCTGGATGCGGTGGTTTCCCGAATCGAGGATATAGATGTTGCCGTCCTTGTCGAGGGCGACGTCGGAGGGGAGGTTGAAGGCGACGTTCTCGTCCTTGGCTTCGATCTCGCCGATTGTCCGAACGAGCTCGATCCCGGCCTTGGGCTGATCCCCCCAGATACCCTTCTTGGTGCTGTGGACGACCCGTACGCCGTCGACCTGCTCCACTTTCTGAGAGAAAGCCAGGAGCCCGGCGAAAAGAGCGATCGCCAGGGCGAAGGTCAGATATTTTGTGAATTTCGACATAGCCGTCCTCCTCGTTGACATTAACCGTCCGATTAAGGACAGAGTTGCATTCTATCACAATTACGGTGACACTAACCTTAATTCAGATTGAGGCTTGATCGTTGTGCCATTAGGAATTAAGTTTAGTGTCACCGTAATTATTGACCATTTCATTTGAGCTGTGTTAAGGAACGTGTCGTGGAGGGTAAGTATGAATAAAATCCTGCGTTTTATTGCCATCAGTTTTTGCTTCTCTTTGATCTCCTACGGCCAGGTCGAACAGGCCGGTGAAACTGCCGGGATTCCCGGGCCGTCCTTCGAAGATGTCCTGGGTCTCAAGTCGGCAGGCCGCCCCGAGATTTCCCCCTGCGGAAAGCACATCCTATTCACCGTCCGCCAGGTCGACTGGGAGAAAAACCGGTATGATACCGAGGTCTGGCTCAGCCGCGACGGCACCGAGCCCTTCCAGTTGACCCAGACGCTCGAGGAAAGCAGTGATTCGCCGTCCTGGTCGCCCGACGGCCGCTGGATCGCTTTCGTCGCCAACCGGGACAAGAGCCGCCAGATCTACCTGATCAGTCCGACGGGGGGAGAGGCCTTCAAGCTGACCGATCACAAGGAAGGCATCAATTCGTATGAATGGTCGCCCTCCGGAAAGCAGATCGCCTTCACCTCCACCGAGCCTCAGAGCAAAGAATCCAAGAGCCGCGAGAAACAGTACGGCAAATTCGAGGTCGAGGATGCGGAATACAAGATGACCCACCTCTGGCTGATCGACGTCGAACCCGGGAAAACCTCGGAAGCGAAGCGCCTGACCTCGGGCGAGGACTTCACGGTGGGAAGCTTCAGCTGGTCGCCGGACGGAAAAAAGATCGCCTTCGACCATCGCCCTGACCCCCTGATCAACTCCGGTCCCAAGTTTGATATCTCCATCCTCGATGTCGAATCCGGGAAGATCGCACCGCTCGTCACCCAGCCGGGCTCGGATAGCAACCCCCGCTGGTCGCCCGACGGCCAATGGATCGCCTTCTCCACAAAAATGGGGGACGAACGGTTTTATACGAACTCAGAGCTGGCTAGAATCCCGGTTGAAGGGGGGGAAATCCAGGTCTTCACCTCCGCCTTCGATGAAAACCCGTACATGATCGAATGGATCAAGGCGGGCGTTTCATTCCTCGCCTCCGATGGAGTTTTCATGAGGCTCTATCTCCTCAACCCGGATAACGAATCTATCAGCAAAATCCCCTTCCCGTCTGAAAACATTCTCGGCGTCAGCTTTGCCGACGACGGCCACACCGTCGCCTACGCGGGTCTTGACCGAAGCACGCTTACCGAAATCTACAGAGCGACCCTGGATTCATCGCAGCCGGTGGCCGTGACCAAAATGACGGACCAGGCCGCCGGCTGGAAAACGGGCTCGCGGGATGTCATCCGGTGGAAGAGCAAGGACGGCGCCGGCATCGAAGGTATTCTCTGGAAGCCCGAGGATTTCCAGCCGGGCCGGCGATATCCGCTGCTGGTCATTATCCACGGCGGGCCGACCGCCACCTCACGCCCGATGCTCGTGTCCGGCTACGTCTATCCTTACCTTCAATGGCTGAATAAGGGCGCGCTAATCCTGGAGCCGAACTATCGCGGTTCGGCCGGTTACGGCGAGAAATTCCGTTCCCTGAACGTCCGCAACCTGGGCGTGGGGGATATGTGGGACGTGGAATCCGGTGTCGACTATCTGGTCGCGGAGGGTTTGGTCGATCCCGAACGCATCGGCGCCATGGGCTGGAGCCAGGGCGGCTATATCTCGGCTTTCCTGGCTACCAATT
>JBAQGA010000233.1:0-19650 GCA_049287565.1 Candidatus Aminicenantales bacterium | reverse complement strand
AGGGCGTGGAGATGGTAATGCCCGGGGACAACGTGAACCTGGAGATCGGGCTGATCACGGACGTGGCCATGGAGAAGGGGCTGCGGTTTGCGATTCGGGAGGGCGGACGAACGGTCGGCGCCGGGTCGGTGACCGAGGTTTTGGAATAGGGGCAAAGAGGCAGAAAGAGAATTGCTCTCACGGAGAACAGAGGACGACAATGGAAAAAATCAGGATCAGGTTACAATCGTTTGACCATCGGTTGCTCGACCAGTCGGTCAAGGATATCGTTACCAAGGCCAAGCGGACAGGCGCGCACATCTCCGGCCCGGTCCCCCTGCCCACAAACATTCATCGCTACTGCGTCCTCCGGTCTCCGCACGTCGATAAGAAATCCCGCGAACATTTCGAAATGCGGATCCACAAACGGCTGATCGACATCTCCGAGTATAACAACGAAACGATCGAGGAGCTCCAGAAGCTGGATCTTCCGGCTGGGATCGATGTCGAAATCCAGGCCTTCGGCACGGGAGGAGAATGAGATGGTAGAAGGGTTGATCGGCAAGAAGGTCGGGATGACTCAGAGCTTTGACGCCGCCGGCAATGTCATCCCTGTGACGGTGATCAAGGCCGGCCCGTGCACGGTCATCCAGAAAAAATCGAAAGAAAAGGACGGCTATGCATCGGTTCAGCTCGGGCTGGTCGAACAGAAAGGCGTGAGGAAGCCGACCAAACCTCAGGCGGGGCATTTTCAGAAGTCGGGCCTTCCCCCGACCCGGATCCTCCGGGAATTCCGGGCCAGCGACCCGGCGACGATCAAGGAAGGAGATCAGGTCTTTGTCGATATCTTCACCGAAGGCGAACGGGTCCATGTGACCGGGACTTCCAAAGGAAAAGGATTCCAGGGTGTGGTCAAGCGTCATGGATTCCGGGGCGGCCGAGCCAGCCATGGCTCGATGTTCCACCGGGCTCCCGGCTCGATCGGCGCCTCCTCCTATCCTTCGCGGGTGCTGAAGGGCACGAGAATGGGCGGGCATATGGGGCAGACGAGGATCACGGTCCGAAACCTGACCGTGATCCGGACGGATAAGGAGAACAACCTCCTGGTGGTCAAGGGAGCCGTCCCCGGCCCCCGGGGCAGCTATCTTCTCATCCGCAAGTACGGCTTCAAGGCCCCCGCGGATTGAGAGGCGGAAGAGAGAAAAAATGACCAAACTTCAAGTCCTCAACACAAGCGGCCAGGTCGCCGGCGAGATCGAAATCCCGGCTAAGGTTTTTTCTTATCCCGTCAAGCAGCACCTTCTTCACGAGGCGGTGATCATGCGCCTGGCCAATGAAAGGCGGGGCACGGCCGAGGCCAAAACGCGGGCGGAAGTCAGCGGCTCCAACCGCAAGCCCTGGCGGCAGAAAGGGACCGGCCGGGCCAGAGCGGGCAGCATCCGCAGTCCGCTGTGGCGGAAAGGCGGCAGCAGCCACGGGCCCCGGCCGAGAGATTACCATTACGAGATCCCCAGGCAGGCCAAACGCAACGCCCTGAAGTCGGCCCTGGCTTTGCGCTTTGCCGAGAACCGTCTGCTCGTCCTGGCCGAGGCCGAGCTCAAGAACCCCAAGACCAAAGAGGCGGTCAGCATGCTGAAGACCTTGCACCTGGATTCCGCTTTGATCGTCGACCGGGCGGATAACAGGAACCTGTTCACCGCCCTCCGGAACATCCCCCGGGTCAAGGCCGTGGACAGCCGGCTTCTGTCCGCTTTCGATGTCCTTGGCCACGAATGGCTCGTCTTCACCCAGAGGGCCCTCCAATCCTTGTTGAAGAGGCTGACGCCATGAAAGATGCTTACCAGATCATTCTCAAACCGATCATTACGGAAAAGAGCACTCAGCTCAAGGAGCAAAACCGGGAGGTCTGTTTCCAGGTCGCCAGAAAGGCCAATAAGACCGAGATTAAGAAGGCGGTCGAGCAGTTGTTCAAGGTCAAGGTCGAGAGCGTTCGTACCCAGAACATGGTCGGGAAGTGGCGCCGCGTGGGCCGCGGTCAGGGCCAGAGGAGCGATTGGAAAAAGGCCTACGTCAAGCTCAGAGAAGGCGAAAAAATGATCGAATACTTTGAGGCGGTCTAACATGGGTATCAAAACATATCGACCCCGGACTCCGGGATTGCGCCACAGGACCGGACTGAATTTCGAGGAGCTCACGACCCGGGTTCCCTATAAGCCGCTCCTCGAGCACCTCCCCGTTTCCGGGGGGAGAGATTCGCGCGGCCGCATCTCCATGCGGCACCGCGGGGGTGGTCACAAAAGAATGTACCGGGCGCTCGACTTCAAGCGGGATAAGATCGATATCCCCGGCACGCTGGAGACGATCGAATACGATCCCAACCGGTCCGCCTACATCTCCCTGGTCCGATACAAGGACGGTGAGCGGCGCTACATCCTGACACCCTTGAACATCCAGGTCGGACAGGCGATCGTTTCCTCGGATGCCCAGGTGGACATCCTGCCGGGCAACGCCATGCCGCTGCGCTTCATCCCTCTCGGGACCATCATCCATAACATCGAGCTCAGGAAGAACAAGGGCGGTCAGGTCGCCAAGGCCGCGGGGAGCGGTGCCCAGATCCTGGCCAAGGAAGGGGACTATGCCCAGGTGAGGCTGCCTTCCTCGGAGATCCGGAAGATCCATCTGGACTGCCGGGCGACGGTCGGCCAGGTCAGCAACCTGGACCACCAAAATATCAAGGTCGGCAAAGCGGGGCGCTCCCGCTGGCTCGGCCGGCGTCCCCACGTCCGGGGCACGGCCATGAATCCGATCGACCATCCGCACGGCGGAGGCGAGGGACGGTCCAAAGGAGGACGTCATCCCGTCAGCCCCGAAGGCATCCCCACCAAGGGGCACAAGACGAGAAAGAACAAGCGGACGCAGGTCTTCATCGTCCGGAGAAGGAGTAGATAACCATGAGCCGGTCCGTCAAGAAAGGCCCATTCATCGATTCTCCCCTGCGGGAGAAGGTCCTGGCGATGCGCTCCGTGAAGGAGCGAAAGGTCATCAAAACCTGGTCTCGCCGCTCGACCATCATCCCGGAGATGGTCGGGATCACGATCGCCGTCCACAACGGGAGAAAATTCATCCCCGTTTTCATCACCGAAAACATGGTCGGGCACAAGTTGGGGGAATTCTCTCCGACCCGGACCTTCAAAGGTCATACTTCCAAGGCGGCCAAGGCCGTCAAAATAGGCAAGTGAGATGAAAGAGAACGATTTCGTGTCCCACGCGGTCGCCAGGTATATCCGCGTCTCCCCCCAGAAGGCTCGGCTGGTAGCGGACCTGGTCCGTGACCGGTTCGTGGGGGAGGCGCTGACCATCCTGCATTTCTCGGAGAAGAAGAAGTCCAGCCAGATCATCGAGAAGGTCCTTCGTTCGGCCATTGCCAACGCCCAGCAGAAGGTTCCCAACCTCGATGTCGACAACCTCTTCATCGGCCGGATCTATGTCAATCAGGGCCCGCAAATGAAGAGGATCAGACCGGCCCCCCAGGGCAGGGCTTTTCGGATCCAAAAGAAAATGAGCCATGTGCATATTTATTTAGAAGAAAAGAAAGGGAGATAGACAGTGGGGCAGAAGACTCATCCGCTCGGTTTTCGCTTGGGATTCAACAGGACGTGGTCCTCCCGGTGGTTCTCCAAAGGACATGACTACAGCCGGCTGGTCCACGAGGACCTGAAGATGAAGAAGGACATCAAGGAGAAGTACTATCATGCCGGAATCGCCGAAGTCGTCGTCGAGCGAGTCGGCCCCAAGGTGCGGATCATCATCCACACCGCCCGCCCCGGTATCATCATCGGGAGGGGAGGAAAGGAGATCGAGAGCCTCAAGAACTACCTCGAAAGCATCGCCAAGCGGGAGGTTTACGTAGACATCCGTGAGGTGGACAAGCCGGAGACCAACGCCCTGCTGGTCGGCGAAGGCATCGGTGTCCAGCTCGAAAAACGAATTGCTTACCGCCGGGCCATGCGCAAGGCCGTGGAACTGGCCTTGAGGATGGGCGCCAAGGGGATCAAGGTGATGTGCTCCGGCCGTCTGGGCGGTGTCGAGATCGCCCGGTCCGAATGGTACCTCAAAGGCCGGCTGCCCCTCCAGACCCTGCGGGCCGACATCGACTATGCCTTCACGCAGGCGTTCACGACCTACGGGCAGATCGGCATCAAGGTCTGGATCTACCGGGGAGATATCGAGAAGGCCAAGATGACTTCACAGACCGTCGAGGTGGAGGAGCTCTGACCATGTTGATGCCAGGCAAAGTCAAGTACCGCAAGAGCCAGCGAGGCCGGATGCGGGGCGCGGCCAGCCGGGGGGCCGAGCTCTCCTTCGGCGAGTTCGGATTGCAGGCGCTCGAACCGTGCTGGCTGACCGCGCGCCAGATCGAGGCCGGCCGCATCACCATCACCCGGTATATGAAGAGGCGGGGAAAGCTCTGGGTTCGGGTCTTCCCCTGGAAGCCCGTCACCAAGAAACCGACAGAGGTCCGGATGGGAAAAGGAAAGGGCGATCCCGAGTTCTGGGTCGATGTCGTCCGGCCGGGACGAATCATCTTCGAGCTCGAGGGAATCCCGGATAACATCGCCAGGGAGGCGATGAGGCTGGCCGCCCACAAGTTGCCCATCAGGACCCGTTTTATATCGAGAGAAGGTAGAGAACTGAGATGAAAGCGCGAGAACTGAAAGAATTGACCGAGGACGAGCTCCAGCAGAAGGAAAAGGAGCTTACCGACCAGCTCTTCAAGCTGCGGTTCCAGCATACTCTGGGTCAGGTGGAGAATGCCATGAAGCTGAGGAACATCCGGCGGGACCTGGCCCGGATCAAGACCATCCTCAACGAAAAAGAAAAAAGCCGGAGAAAGGATTAGCGATGGAAGCGAAGCCCCCCACGAGAAAGACAGCCAAGGTCGGCGTTGTCGTCGCCAAGAAGATGAAGAAGACCGTAACTGTTCAGGTCGAGCGCCAGATCCGCCATCCGCTGTATAAGAAGATCATCAGAAGGCGGAAAAAGTTCCTGGCCCATGACGAGTACGAGAAGTGCAAGGTGGGCGACGTCGTGCGGATCATCGAGACGCGGCCCATCAGCAAGCGCAAGCGCTGGCGGGTCACCGAGATCATCGGCCTGTCCGCGGCCGAGATCGAGCCTGAGATCGGGGAGATAAAAATATGATCCAGATGCGAACGATGCTCAAGGTGGCCGATAACTCGGGCGCGCGGATGATCATGTGCATCACTCCTCAGGGGGGCGGCGTCGGCCGGCTGGCCACCCTTGGCGACATCATTTCGGCCACGGTGAAAGAGGCCGAGCCGGAGAGCAAGATTCCCAAGGGCAAAGTCGTTCGGGCGGTGGTCGTCAGGACAAGAAAGGAGATCCGCCGCAAGGACGGCTCCTACATCCGTTTCGACGACAACGCCGCGGTGATCATCGACAAGGCCGGAGAGCCGGTGGGAACCCGGGTCTTCGGGCCGGTCGGCCGGGAACTCAGAGAGCGCAAGTTCATGAAGATCGTCTCCCTGGCCCCGGAGGTTATCTGATGAGCAAGATGGCGCTGAAAAAGGGAGATGTGGTCGTCGTCAAGAAGGGGAAAGATAAAGGAAAAACCGGCAAGATCTTGATGATTCTCCCCGAGAAGAACCGGGTCATCGTCGAGAAGGTCAACTTCGTCAAGGAGTTCATCCGTCCTGACCGCAGCAAAAACATCCAGGGCGGGATTATGGAGAAAGAGGCGCCGCTCTCGGCGGCCAACGTGATGATCTTCTGCTCGGATTGCGGTCAGGGCGTCCGGATGAGGAAAAAGATGCTGGAAGACGGCAGCCACATCCGGGTCTGTTATAAATGCGAAATGAGCCTGGAGAAACAGAAGTAAGGAAGAAGCGATGAGCCGCCTGTATGAAAAGTATAAGAACGAGATCGTCGCCGAGCTCCAGAACGAGCTCGGGATCGTAAACAAGATGGCTGTCCCGCACCTGGAGAAGATCGTCCTCAACCTGGGCGCCGGCGACGCCATCCAGAACATCAAAGCCCTGGACACCGCGAGAGCCGAGCTCGGGCAGATCACCGGTCAGCTCCCGGTCATCGGTCGGGCCCGCAAGTCGATTTCGGCCTTCAAACTGCGCAAGGGTCAGGCCATTGCCTGTTTCGTCACCCTGCGGAGCCGGCGGATGTACGAATTTTTCGACCGCCTGGTCAATATCGTCCTTCCCCGGGTCCGGGATTTCAAGGGGGTCTCGCCCAAGTCGTTTGACGGCCGCGGCAACTATACCCTGGGCTTGAAAGACCAGCTGGTCTTCCCGGAGATCGATTATACCAAAGTGGAGCGTTCCCGGGGGATGAACATTACCATCGTTACGTCGGCGCGCGACGATCAAGAGGCTCTGGCCCTGTTGAAGAAACTGGGCATGCCTTTTCGTGAGGCCTAACGGAAAAGGAAGGACACCATGTCAACCACATCGGCTTATGCCAAGTACCTGCGTCAGCCAAAATACGCGATCCGCAAGCACCGGCGCTGCCGGATCTGCGGACGGCCCAAGGGCTATTATCGCAAATTCGACATGTGCCGGCTCTGCCTGCGCGAACTGGCCCTGAAGGGGGAGATCCCCGGTTTGGTCAAGGCCTCTTGGTAAAACGGCGAAAGGATCGAACGATGAGTCAAACCGACCCGATTGCAGACCTGCTCACGAGGATTCGGAATGCCGCCCGCATCAAGAAACGGGAGGTGAGCATCCCGTCCTCGAAGCTCAAGGTGGAAATCGCCAAGATCCTCAAGGAGGAGGGTTACATCCGAAACTTCAAGGCGGTCGACGATAACAAGCAGGGGATATTGAACATCGCCCTCAAATACACGGACGACAACCAGAGCGTCATCTCTGGACTCCGTCGGATCAGCCGGCCGGGCTGTCGCCTCTATTGCGCCCGGGACTCCGTCCCCAAAGTCCTGGACGGCCTGGGCATTGCCGTCATCTCGACGTCGAGGGGGATACTGACGGGGAAGCGATGCCAGGAGCTGGGAGTCGGAGGAGAGATCCTGTGCCATATCTGGTAGCGCCGCCGGAAGGGAGAATCTGAAGATGTCGAGAGTCGGACGGAAGCCGATTGCAGTGCCTGAGGGTGTGAAGGTGATGGTTCACCCCGACCGGATCGAATTCGAGTCTTCGAGAGGAAAGCTCGAGTCACCTATGTTCCCGGGAATCCAGGCGAAACTGGAAGATAAAAAACTCGTTTTCACCAGGGCGGATGATTCCAAAATGATGCGGACCCACCACGGTTTGGTCAGAAGCCTGGCCAACAACGCCCTCTTGGGTATCACGGTCGGTTTCAGCAAACAGCTGGAGATCGTCGGTGTGGGATACCGGGCCAAGCTGGATAAGGACAGCCTCGAGCTCAGCATAGGCTATTCCAAGCCCGTGCTCTACAAGATCCCGCCCGGTATCCAGGTCGTCGTCGAAAAACCGACCCTGATCACGGTCAAAGGGATCGATAAACAGAAAGTCGGTCAGGCGGCTGAGGAGATCAAGCGGTTTCGCCGGCCCGACCCTTACAAGCTCAAGGGGATCCGGTATGTCGGCGAGCGTCTGATCAAGAAGGAACGGAAGGCGGGGGTGGCCGGTGCTTAAAGACAAGTCCAAGACCCGGAAGA
This sequence comes from Candidatus Aminicenantales bacterium, assembly GCA_049287565.1. GTDB lineage: Bacteria > Acidobacteriota > Aminicenantia > Aminicenantales > UBA8522 > UBA8522. The sequence continues at coordinate 12,002 of JBAQGA010000233.1, read as the reverse complement.
AGATAAAGACAAGGATTCGCCGGAGGATCCGAGCGAAGATCCGCGGCACCGCGGAAAGGCCGAGAGTATTTATCTTCAAGAGCAATCGCTACGTCTATGCTCAGGCCTTCAACGACGACAACGGGACGGTCCTCGTTTCCGCTTGCACATTGGCGAAGGCGTTCAAAGAGAAGACGAAAAACACCAAGAACAGGGACGCCTGCCAGAGCCTGGGTCAGGTGCTGGCAGAGCGCCTGAAGCAAAAGAAGATTGAGCGGATCGTCTTCGACAGGGGCACGTATCCCTATCACGGCCGGGTGAAAACCCTGGCCGAGGCCTTGAGAAAGGGCGGGCTGGTGTTCTGAGGTCGGCCCGAAAGACGATCAAGGAGGAACGAAAGTGGACGAGCAAAAACTGAAGAGGCCGGAGGCGGAAGAGGAGCAGGAGTTCGAGCTCAGGGATCAGGTCATTTCCATCCGCCGCGTCACCAAGGTCGTGAAGGGAGGAAAAAACCTCAGCTTCTCCGCGCTGGCCGCCGTGGGCAACGAGCACGGATTGGTCGGCGTCGGCAAGGGGAAGGCCAGGGAGGTTCCCATGGCCATCTCCAAGGCTGTCGAGGCTGCCAAGAAGAGGCTTATCCGCGTATATCTAGACGGAACAACCATCCCTCATCTCGTCCGGGGGGAAGACGGGGCCGGCACGGTCATCCTCCGGCCGGCGTCCAAGGGAACAGGTGTCATCGCCGGCGGGGCCGTACGGGTCATCGTCGAGCTGGCCGGGATCAGGGACATCCTGACCAAGTCGATCCGCAGCCACAACCCTTTCAGTGTGGCCAACGCCACGCTCAAGGCCTTGAAACAGCTCCGGAACCCGGAAGAGGTCTCCCAAAAAAGGGGCAAAGCGAAGGAAATGATATGGCAGTGAAAAAGACACCGGCAGGAAAAAAAGAGGGAGGGAAGCGCGATTTGCGCATCACTCTTGTCCGCAGCCTGATCGGCTATCCCCGGAGACAGCAGGAGACGGTCAAGGGACTGGGATTGAGGAAGATCAACTCCCAGGTGATCCGACCCGACCGGCCCGAGATCCGGGGGATGATCGGCAAGATTTCCCATCTGCTAAAAGTGGAGGTCATGGAGAAATGAACCTGAGCAACCTGCATCCGGCCGAAGGCTCGAGGAAACAGGATAAGAGACGGGGGCGAGGTCCGGGCTCCGGGTTGGGGAAGACGGCTGGACGCGGCCACAAGGGCCAAAAATCCATCGCCGGATACTCCCGGAAAAAAGGCTTCGAAGGCGGCCAGATGCCGCTTCACCGGCGCCTCCCCAAAAGAGGTTTCACCAATATCTTCAGGACGACGTATACGGAGATCAATCTCGATCAGGTCGCCAGGCTGGCCGGACAGGAGATCGGTCCCAGAGAGCTTTGCGCGGCCGGTCTGATCAAGAAAGAGACGGAGCGAGTCAAGATCCTGGGACGGGGAGAGATCTCCGTCTCGAAAAAAATACAGGCCCATAAGTTTTCCCGATCGGCGCAAGAGAAGATCGAGAAAGCGGGCGGCCAAACCGTCATCATTGGAAATCCATAATGTTAGACAGCATCAGGAACATCTTCAGCATTCCCGAACTCAGAAAAAGGCTGTTCTTCACCCTGTTTCTGCTGGCCGTTTACCGGATCGGTGCCCAGATCCCGAATCCCGGGATCAGCGCCGATGCGCTGGCGGAGTTCTGGCAGACCCAGCGGGGGACGATCTTCGGATTCATCGACCTGTTCTCGGGGCGGGCCATGTCCCGCATGACCATTTTCGCCCTGGGCATCATGCCCTATATCAGCGCTTCCATCATCCTCCAGCTCCTCCAGGTCGTTTGGCCCTACCTGGAAAGGCTGTCCAAAGAGGGTGAGCTCGGGCGGAAGAAGATCACCCAGTACACCCGCTACGGCACGCTCCTGATCTGCTTCATCCAGGCCATGGGGATCGCCGCGTTCCTGCAAAGCCTGCGGAGCCCCGGCGGGGCGCGGATCGTGACCAATCCGGGACTGGGTTTCCAGATGCTCACCGTCCTCACCCTGACCACGGGAACCATTTTCATCATGTGGCTCGGCGAGCAGATCTCCGAGCGGGGTATCGGCAACGGCATTTCGCTGATCATCTTCGCCGGCATCGTGGTCGACATGCCGCGGGGCCTTCAAAGCATCGTCTCGGGCCTGAGAACGGGAAATATGGACCCGCTTCGGGTCATCTTCCTGATGGCCCTGATGCTGGCGGTCATCGCCATCATCGTCTTCGTGGAGCGGGGCCAGCGTCGGCTCCCGGTGTCCTATGCCAAGAGAGTCGTCGGCCGGCGGGTCTACGGCGGCCAGAGCACGCACCTGCCCCTCCGTGTCAATACCGGAGGAGTCATTCCGATCATCTTTGCCGCCTCGATCATCACCATTCCTCAGACCGTCGCCCAGCTGATCAAGGTCCCTGTCTTTCAGAGGATCTCCGAGCAGTTCAACCTCGGCATGCCGCTTTACAACCTCCTTTACGTCGCCGCGATCATCTTTTTCACTTATTTCTATGTCTCCATCGTCTTTAATCCGGTGGACGTGGCCGACAACCTGAGAAAATACGGCGGGTTCATCCCGGGCATCCGTCCGGGAAAGAACACTTCCGATTTTATCGATGCGACCCTATCGCGTCTCACCCTGATCGGGGCCGTCTACCTGGCGGCGATCGCCATCCTGCCCGAGTTCTTGATCACCGGAATCAAGGTCCAAGCGCTTCCCTTCATCGGCAACTTCCTGGAGGCGAACCTGCCGCGGTGGTTCACCCAGGGATTGAACGTCGATTTCTATTTCGGGGGAACCTCCATCCTGATCGTCGTCGGCGTGGCCATGGACACGATGCAGCAGATCGAAGCCCAGCTGGTGATGAGACATTACGATGGCTTCATGCGGCGCAGCCGGATCAAGGGGAGGAGATAGGCGATGAGGATTATTATCTTTGGTCCTCCCGGGAGCGGCAAGGGAACGCAGGGGGATCTCATCGCCAGTCGCTACGGCTATCCCAAGATCTCCACGGGCGACCTTCTCCGCCGGGCGGTCCAGGGGAGAACGGCTCTCGGGAACAAGGCCGAGGCGCTGATGAACCAGGGGAAACTGGTCAGCGACGATATCGTCGAAGGGCTCGTCCGAGAGAGAATCGCGGCCCCGGATGCCCGCCACGGTTATCTCCTGGACGGCTTCCCGCGAAACCTGGCCCAGGTCCGCAGCCTCGAAGCCATGGACGGCGGGCGGCCCGAGGTGGCCATCGAGGTGGATGTCGATAGTCGCATCTTGATCGAGCGCATGCAGAGCCGGCTGACCTGCCGGTCATGCGGAGCGGTTGTTAATCCCAATCTCAAGAAGCCTAAGGTTGAGGGACGGTGCGATGTCTGCGGTGGAGAACTCTATCAACGACTGGACGACCGGCCCGAGGTCATCGCCGAGCGGTTCAAGGTGTATAAAGAGCAGACCGAAAAGATCAAGGCCCACTATAAGGCAAAATCCGTCTACCGCCGGGTGGACGGCTCCGCTTCGGTGGAACAAGTGTTCGCCCGGATCTCGGAGATTCTGGACCGGGAAAAAGCCGGGAGAGAAGCGGATCAGGGACAGAGATGATCATCTACAAGACCCCCCAAGAGATCGCCGCCATGAGGATGAGCAATCAGATCGTGGCCAGGACCTTAGGTGAACTGAAAGCGCTCGTCCGGCCCGGGGTGAGCACCGGGGATCTCGATGCCTACGCGGAAAGCAGAGCCCGGGAGATGGGCGCGACGCCGGCGTTTAAAGGCTACCGCGGGTATCCGGCATCCCTCTGCACGTCGGTCAACGAAGAAATCATCCACGGCATCCCTTCCGCCCGGGTTCTCAAGGACGGGGACATCATCGGCCTCGATTTCGGCGTCCTTTTCGAAGGTTTCTACGGAGATGCGGCGGTGACCGTTGCCGTCGGCGAGATCGGCCCGGAGGCTCAAAGGCTCATCGGCGTTGCGGAGACCGCCTTTTTCAAGGGCATCGCCCAGATGAAGACGGGAAACCGCATTTCCGATATTTCCCATGCCATCCAGGCTTACGTTGAGTCCGAAGGATTTTCGGTTATCCGTTCCTTTGTCGGACACGGCATCGGACACTCCCCGCATGAGGAGCCTCAGGTGCCCAATTTCGGTCCTCCCGGACGGGGTCCCAAGATCAAGGAAGGACTCACCCTGGCCATCGAACCGATGATCGCTGCGGGAGACTGGGAGGTCGAGATTCTCGGCGACGGCTGGACGGCGGTCACCAAGGACAGGAGTCTTTCGTCACACTTCGAGCACACCATAGCGATGACCTCCAGCGGTGTGGAGATACTCAGTCTGGACGAACCGGGGAATCCGACGCTTTTATTCCCAGAGGTGAAACGTCATGCCTAAGCAGGATGTCTATGAAACGGAAGGAACGGTCCTGGAGACCCTCCCTAACGCGATGTTCCGAGTCGAACTGACCAACAAGCACCGAATCTTGGCCCATATCTCGGGCAAGATGAGGAAACACTTCATCCGTATCCTGCCCGGTGACAGGGTCCTGGTCGAGCTCTCTCCCTATGACCTCACCAAGGGGCGAATCACTTATCGATTCAAATAAAGGAAAGGTCCATGAAAGTCAGAGCTTCCGTCAAGAAAATATGCCGCAACTGCAAGATTGTCAGGCGCAAAGGCATCGTTCGGGTGATCTGCATCAACCCGAGGCATAAACAAAAACAAGGCTAAACGAGGGTAACATGGCAAGAATCGCAGGCATCACGCTTCCTCCGGAAAAAAGGATCGAGATCGGGCTGACCTATCTCTTCGGGATCGGCCGCTCCAAGTCGGCGCGGATCCTCCAGGAGGCCAAGATCGATAAGAACAAGAAGGTCAAGGCGCTGACCGAGGATGAGGTCAATAAGATCCGTCAGATCATTGAAAAGCGGGAGAAGATCGAGGGAGACCTCCGGAAAGAGGTCGGCACCGACATCAAGCGGCTGGTCGACATCGGCTGCTACCGGGGGATGCGCCACAAGAGGAGACTGCCCCTGCGCGGCCAGAGGACGCGAACCAACGCCCGCACCCGGAAGGGACCTCACGGTCATGCCATCAGAAGGATAAAAGCACAGACGAGATAAGGAGAGGAAGAGTCCATGGCCAAGGCAAAAACCAAGAAGAAGATCCGCAAGGAAATCGGGTTCGGAGTCGCCCACATCCGGTCGACGTTCAACAACACCATCATCACTATCACCGATCATGACGGCAACGCGGTCTGCTCGACGAGCTCCGGTACGGCCGGGTTCAAGGGTGCTCGCAAGGGCACTCCTTTCGCCGCCCAACTGGCGGCCAAGGAAGCGTCGACCAAAGCCCGGGACCTGGGGGTGAAGTATGTCGATGTCCGGATCTCGGGACCCGGCGCCGGCCGAGAATCGGCCATCCGGGCCCTGCAGGCCTCCGGCTTGGAGATCAAGTCGATCCGCGATGTCACCCCCATCCCGCACAACGGCTGCCGTGTTCCCCGCCGGAGACGGGTCTGAGGGGATGAGCCGGGAAGGAGAGCAAGATGTCAAGACACAGTGATCCTGCATGCCGACAGTGTCGAGTCGAAAAAACAAAGCTTTTCCTGAAAGGAGACAAGTGCCTTTCGGAAAAATGCCCGGTGGAACGGCGCGGCTACGCGCCGGGCGAGCACGGACGGGCGCGCAAACGCATCCTCGGCTACGGACTCCAGCTTCGGGAGAAGCAGAAGCTCAAGAGATATTACGGGATGACAGAGCGCCAGTTCCGGCTGTTCTTCAGGCGGGCTGAGCGGCAGAAGGGTGTCACCGGCGAGAACCTCCTCACCATGCTGGAAAGGCGATTGGACAACGTCGTCTTCGTCATGGGTTTCGCCCGCTCCCGCAGCCACGGACGACAGCTCATCAACCACGGACATTTCAGCGTCAACCAGAGGAAGGTCACGGTGCCGTCCTTCATCGTCGATGAAGGCGACGAGGTCAAGATTCGGCCCCGGTCGGCAGAGTACGAGGATATCAAGCAATTCATCAGCCAGAACAGGAACAAGACCGTGCCCGGCTGGATCGCAGTCGATTGGGATAGCCTGAGCGCGAAGATCGCCGCTCTGCCGACCCGCCATGACGTCACGCTCCCTGTTGAAGAGCACTACATCGTCGAGCTCTATTCCAAATAACCGGAACAGAGAGACGGCCTCATAAGGAGGAACAATGATAGAGAACGGTTTTCAACGACCCAAGTACTTGGAATGTGATTATGAAACCATGACCGAGAAGTACGGCCGCTTCTGGGCCCAGCCCTTCGAGCGCGGATACGGTGTCACCATCGGAAATGCCCTGCGGAGAGTCCTCTTGTCTTCCATCCCCGGCGCCGCCGCCACAGCCGTACGCATCCAGGGCGTCCTCCATGAGTTCTCCACCATTCCCGGCGTCGTCGAGGACGTGACCGACATCGTCCTGAATATCAAGAGCATTCCCTTGAAGCTCAGGGGAGACCAGACGAAGAGAATCACCCTGAAAATGGAGGGGCCGGCCGAGGCCAAAGCCTCGGACATCGTCCATGACGGTGACATCGAGATCCTGGACAAGGATATCCACATCGCTTCGCTTGACCGCGACGGGAAGCTGGATATGGAGCTCATCGTCAAGAACGGCCGCGGCTATGTTCCGGCGGACCAGAATCTCGACGAAAGCCTGAGCGTCGACTATATCCCCCTCGACTCTTCGCATTCGCCGGTTCAGAAGGTGAACTATCGCGTCGAGCAGGCGAGAGTGGGAAAGAGGATCGACTACGAGAACCTCACCCTGGAGATCTGGACGACCGGAGCGATCTCTCCCCAGGAGGCGCTTTCCCAATCGTCCAAGATCTTGCGAGACCATCTGGCCATCTTTCTCACTTTCATCGATGAACCCCTGGAAAGAGAGCCCGCTGCCTCCAAGAAAGAGATCCCCTATATCTCCCAGCTCGATGTCCTCCTCAAGCCCATCGAACACCTCGAGCTTTCTGTCCGTTCCTCGAACTGCCTGAAGTCGGCCGGGATTGAGCGGATCTTCGAGCTCGTGCAAAAAAGCGAGGACGACCTCCTCAAGACGAAGAACTTCGGCCGAAAATCGCTGGCCGAGATCAAGGAAACCCTGTCCAATCTGAAGCTGGGGCTGAGCCTCGATCTCCATCCCAAGCTTCTCGAACGGATCCAGAATGAACTCCAGGAAGACAAGAAACGAAAGGAGCCGGCCGAATGAGGCACCAGGTCAAGGGCAGAAAACTAAGGCGGCCGACCGCCCATCGGATGGCCATGCTGCGTAACCTGGTCACCTCCTTTTTGGAGAAGGAGCGTGTCCGGACGACCCTGGCCAAGGCCAAGGAAGCCAGGCCCCTGGCCGAGAAGATGATCACCCTGGGAAAGAAGGGGACTCTTCACGCCCGGCGCCAGGTCATGGCCTTCGTTCGAAAGGAGGGGGTCGTGACCAAGGTTTTCGACGATCTGGGACCGCGCTTCGGTCAGCGACCGGGCGGCTACTCCCGGATCGTCAAGCTCGGCCTGCGCAAAGGCGACGGAGCCCAGATGGCCATGCTGGAGCTCATCGGCTCGGAGTATAAGAAGAAGGCGAAGAAAAAGAAGGGAAAAGGCAAGGGTGCTAAGAAGACATAGTCAGGCCTGAAAAAAGAATTCAAGGAGAAGGGGCTAGTTTCGGGGGAGCACCCAGAGCCTTTGGCCGGGGTAAATCGTAGCCTTTCGGGAGAGGCCGTTGAGGGCTATGAAATCGTCCAGCTTCATCGCAAAACTCCTGGCGATGCTAAACAGGGTATCACCCGCCTTGACGACGTACTGGACTTTGCCTTCGCTATCGGCCGCAGATGTGTTCGTATTGGCTCGAGACGAAGTGACCGTTGCACCCCGGCCCGGGATCTTGAGCCTTTGGCCGATCCTGAGGTAGTGCTTGCTGCGGAGGTTATTGAGCCTGACTATGGCGGAAACGCTCGTCCGGTTCCGGGCGGCGATGATGGATAAAGTCTCTCCCTTCCGTACCGTGTACCACGTGTACTGAGCCTCCGGGGGAATCCACTTGGGCAGGCTGGCGGCCGCCAGCAAGGCCTTCTCTCCCTGTCCGGAGGGCACGCGCAGGGAATACTCATAGTCCGGCGTCGAGTCGTGACGCAGTTCAGGATTCAACGTAACCAGCTCGGAGGCGTTCACTCCGAGCGCTGAGGCCAGGGTGGTCAACTTGAAGGGCTGGTTGACGGTGATGGTATCAAAACTCAGCGGCTGATCGGGCCGGGGAAGGTCGAAACCATACTTTTCGGGATTGTTGATGATCAGGAGCGTGGCGATGAACCGCGGCACATAGCGGGCCGTCTCGAAGGGAAGCTGACGGAAGAGGTCCCAGAAGTTGTCGAGGTAATTGATCCGCTGGGAGCGAATGACGTTCTGAACCCGGATCTCGCCGCAATTGTAGCCGGCCAGAGCGGTGAACCAATCGCCGAAAAAAGAATGGAGCTCGATCAAGTACTGGATGGCCGCGCGGGTGGACTTGACGGGGTCCATGCGCTCGTCGATGTAACGGTCCCGCTTTAGCCCGAAGCGGTAGCCGGTCGAAGAGATGAACTGCCACATGCCGAGCGCCCGCGCCCTGGAAAGCGCCCGGACCTTGAAGAAGCTCTCGATGACGGGCAGCCAGGAGAGCTCCTCGGGGAGTCCTTCCTTTCTCAGTTCCTCGATGATCAAGTCGCGGTAGAGGCCCGATTTCCTGTAGGCATCCAGGAACTGGGTCCGTTCTCTCCCCCGGAAGCAGCCGATCTCGTTCAGCACTTCCTTGTTCTCTTCGAGGGGGATGGTCTTGTGGTTGTCCCCAACCGTGACCAGGCGGGCAGCATAGATCTGCTGGATGCGCTGGGCGATCAACAGACGCAGGTCCTTTTTCTCCTGGAGGAGTGGAGAGTCCTGGGGAAGCTGGGCCCTGAGGATGAAGCTGTAAGCTTCATCGAGGGCCTGAAGAGCCGCTTCGGATTCTCCTCTTTCCCAGGCCGCCAGGGCATCCTGATAGGTGCTCAGCGCCGCTTCCAGCAGCTCGGCGGCATCCCCCTTTTCGCCTGGAGTCTCATTCTCCTGTTCCAAGCCTTCCGGGATAGGTTCATCGTTAAGGTTGGGAGCGGGCTCGGCCTGGGCAGGTACGAGTTCCTGAGGGATCGGCTGTACCGGCGGGGTCTCTTGAACGGAAGGAGAAGGCGGCTGGGCGACAATTTCGGGGGGGGCCTTGGAGGACGAGCAGGCCCAGGAGAGAAGAGCCAGGCCGAGAATGAGGAGAACCGTCCTATTTTGCTTCATTATCTCCCAAGATCCTCATTTATACCATTTTAGTCGGGGAGCGTCAACCACTTGCGAAGAACCAGGGAAACCGGTTGTTTCATACAGGCGGTTAGAAACCGTGCGTTTTCCGATGCCATTTCCAGGCCGTTTCGATAATCGTCTCGAGCCCGGAATAGCGCAGTTTCCAGCCCAGCTTCCTTGCGGCCTTCTCGTTGGAAGCCAGGAGGACGGGCACATCGCCCAGCCGCTGCGGCCCTGCCTTGAAATCAATTCTCCGGCCGGTCACCTCTTCGGCTTTCCGTATGACCTCGAGGACCGAGTAGCCCCGGCTGGCGCCCAGGTTGATGAACTCGCTTTCCGGCGTGGTCAGGAGCCTCCGCAGAGCCAAAACATGGGCCTCAGCCAGGTCGGTAACATGGATGTAGTCGCGGACGGCCGTACCGTCGGGAGTGGAGAAGTCCGTCCCGTAGAGTTCGAAGGTCTTCTTTTTTCCGAGCAGAAAGAGAAGGATGTTGGGGATGAGATGGGTTTCCGGGTCGTGCATCTCGCCCAGCTCCCCGTCCGGGTCGGCGCCGGCGGCGTTGAAGTAGCGGAGCGAGATAAATTTCAAGCCGTAGGCTTTCTCATAATCTTGGAGGATTCTTTCAACGAAGAGTTTGGTGTATCCATAGGGGTTGATCGGGTTCAACGGGTGGGATTCCGTGATCGGTGTCTCCTGGGGAGCCCCGTAGACTGCGGCGCTCGAGGAAAAGATGATGGTCTTGACGTCGGTCTCCAGCATCGCCGCGAAGAGGTTCAGGCTGGTGCTGAGGTTGTGGGTGTAGTAGCGCTGGGGATTGAGATAGGACTCTCCCACCTGGATGAGCGAGGCGAAATGCAAGACCGCCCCGATTTCACGCGACCGCAAAACCTTTCGAATCGGCTCTTTGTCATCCAGGTCGCCCCGGATGACCTCGCCGCCGATGAGCAGCTCTTCCCGGCCGGAGGAGAAATTGTCGAAAACGACGACCTCATAGCCTTCCCGGAGTAAGGCTTTGACTGTATGAGAGCCGATGTAGCCAGCGCCTCCGCAGACGAGGACCTTCATTCCTTTCTCTCCTTGAGGAGGCGCCCGGCGGCCCGGACCCCTTGGGCTTTCGTCTCGAAGGCATTGTCGAGCTGCATCTCATAAAGCCGCTTGAGGATCTTTCCCATGGCCGGCCCCGGAGCAACGCCCAGTTCGATCAAGTCCCGGCCCCGGACGAGCGGCCGGATGGTCTCCCGGCTAACGTTCAATTCCTCGAATTTCCAGAGAAGCCATTTCCCCTGCCGGTCCAATGATTTGACAATTCGCTCTTTGCGGCCGGCCCGGTCAGCGGCGTCGAGATAGACCAGGAGCTCGATCTCGCCCTGGATCTCTGCGGCCAGGCGGTTGAAGGCCTTCTTGGTGACGCTCTCCCGGTTCAGCCAGAGCTCGGAGAGGCGGTGATGAGTGCGGATGAGGAGCGGAACCATTTTCTTGAGATTCAGCCCTCGCCAGGAAAAGAGGCGGAAGCGGGCTAAGACCTTCTTGACGATCCGTTCGCTGGCCAGATCATGACCGTTGTTGGTGATGACCATTCGGCCCCGCTTGTACTCCCAATGGGCCGTCGCCGGCTTGCCGACGTCATGATAGAGCGCGGCCAGCAGCAGGCAGAGGGTTCTCCCCTGATCCAGCCTGGCGATGCCGGAAAGGGCTTTGGCCTGGTCGACCGTCAGAAGAGTATGGGACCAGACGCTGTGGTGACCGAAGTCGTCCTTCTCCGGATGGAAGAGAGAGTCCTGGATGGAGAGGGTGAGACGGTAGAGCTCCGGGAAGAGCGTCTTGAGCGCTCCCAGCTTGAAGAGCTCTTCCAGACCAACCGAAGGACGCGCCGAGAGCTGCAGGATCTTGAATAGTTCCTCGTTGATCCTCTCCACGCTCAGGCCGCGGAGGTCGATCTCCTTGGCGATTTCGTAGATTTCCGGATCGACCGAGAACCCGAGGACGGAGGCGAACCGGCCCACCCTCAACACGCGCAGCGGATCTTCAGGGAAGGCCAGGCGGTTGGTCAGCCGGATCCGGCGGGCCCGGGTGTCTTCCAGACCTCCGAACGGGTCGAGGAGCGCCCCGTCCGCGAGCCTCAGGGCCATGCTATTGCAGCGGAAGTCGCGACGCTCGAGGTCCTTTTCGACCGGGAGAGTGGGGTCGGCCGAAATGAGGAAGTCCTTGTGGCGGCGGACCGGCTGCTCGGCCGGGGTATCCTTCCTGGGCAGGGCGATGTCATAAGTCTTCTTTCCGACTGTGAACTTGATGATCCCGAAGCTGCGGCCGACGAGGTCGACTTTCCCAAGGGGGGAGATCCGTCGGATGATTTCCTCAAGAGGGAAGCCGGTGATGAGGATATCGACCTCCTCGGACGGCCTGCCCATTACCAGGTTGCGGACGAACCCGCCCACCGCATAGACGTTCTCGCCGAAAAGCCGGACGAGGAGATCCTTGTCCGGGAATTCCGCTTCGATCTTTTTCATGGGCCTGTCTTTGAATAGCCTATTCTAGCACGTTATGCACCCAATATGAAAAGGAGGGAAGTGCTCGCGAGTGTTTCCGTTTGGGTGATTCCCTTCGGCGCAGGATGCCGCCCTCGGCCCCCGCACCCCGGGGAACCAGTCCCGTCGGTTCC
>JBAQGA010000232.1:0-2076 GCA_049287565.1 Candidatus Aminicenantales bacterium | reverse complement strand
GTCCATATCAGCGCCGCAACATGCACTGGACCGATACCGGGCATCAGCTAGCGGCGGAATACTTGTCAACCGTGCTTGTTCGTGATAAATACCTGACTCGATCCCAGTGAAAAACCTTATCCTGCTTTTTGGTCTTTCGCTCAGCGCGGGAATCATCTTGGTCCGGCTCGAAATATATTTCTCCCAAAAGAAGGGAGTTTTGCAGAATCAAGCTCATCTCGCCCTGAGCGTCTATGCTATAATCAACATTCTTTTTATCCTCTTCCTTTTTTGCGGCCATATCGGCTTCCCGCTTAACCTGGACTTGATGGAAGGGACCGTCCTCCAGCACTTCCGGCAGGCCGTTGAGGGCAAAGCCATTTACCCGAATCCCACTCCATCCTTTGTCCCTCTGGCCTACAATCCTCTCTATTACATAATCGCAGTGCCGTTTTCCTGGATATTTGGCATCAGCCTGTTCACCTTGCGTTTCGTCGCCATCCTCGGAGCGATCGGCTGCGGCCTGACCATTTATCTGGTAGTCAAGGAGAAGACGAGATCCCGATGGTGGGGTCTGATCGGAGCCGGGATCTTCGCCACAGCCTATCGCGCTATGGACGCTTACCTGGATACGGCCCACTCCGATTCATGGCTGGTCTTTTCAGCTTTATTGGGCAGCTATATCATCTGGAAGAACCGCTCGCGGGGCTGGAACCTGGCCGGTATCGTAGTTCTTGTGTCTTCCTTTTGGTTCAAACAGCACGGCGCCCTCTTCGCAATCGGGGGACTGCTTTACCTGACGCTCAGGGAGGGGCTGAAGCGTTCCTGGCCGTATTGGCTCGCGGCCATCGTGCTCGGGCCTGTTCTTTATATGTTCATTGGCCCGGCCGTTTTCGGCCCCCGTTTTCACTATTTCACCTGGGAAGTGCCGGGCCGCTGGTCGTCGTTCAACATCGCGACCGGGAATCGTATTTTGCGCTACGCAGTCAGATTCTTTCCCATCCTGGGCTTCGCCGCCGCCTTCTCAACCCTGCGCTCGGGCCTCGGCAAGCGCCTGAAAATCGGCATCTGGGAGCTGCAATTCATCTTCGCCGCATTGACCGGTCTCATGGGCGCTCTCGACGCCGGATCCTCCGACAATGTCTTTATTCCGATGAGCGTCTTTTTCATCGTGACCGGGACATTCGGGCTCTACGAACTGGGCTCAAGAATTCACATGGTGACGCGCTACCGGCTGCATCTCGTTGCTCTCTTCGTCACGTTCGGCGTGCTCGTCTACAATCCCAGGACAGTGATCACTTCGCCGGACGCCGGCCGAAAATATGATGAATTCATCGACCTCCTTCAAAACCTGGACGGACCGGTTTACGCCCCGTCCCTCGGACAGCTCCAAACCGGCTTCACCTTCTTCCCGGCCGCCCACTGGGTTGCGCTGGAGGACATGATCCGCCGTCCCGGATTCGACCCCCGCGATCATCCAAACACGCGCGCGCTTCTCGAACCGGCCATACATCCCCAGGGGCCGGCCTATATTCTCGCCAATAAACCCTTGAAGTCCCGTCCCTGGATCGCTTTTCTGGAAGACCATTATGAGCTCGAAGCGGATTTCGGTGACCGGTTCAAAGCGTTGCGAGCCCTGCCGAAACGCTGGGACCACGGCTGGCCGCGCTACCTATACCGGCACAGCCAAAAATCCGAATAAACCCCACACCTCATAGGGAAAGCCCTGTTGTAATATTCAGCCCGGGGATGTAAACTGTATTTCCTGGAGAAATACTCCCCCTTCTCCTTCACTCCCCTGCGAGGGGGGAGGCGTGTAAGAAGAAAAAATGACACAGTTGGAGCAAGCACGGAAATGCACCATCACCAAGGCCATGCGGACGGCGGCCGCGGATGAAGGGATCCGTCCCGACGGGCTTCTACCTCTGGTCGCCTCCGGAAAAGTCGTCATACCCTTCAATCCCAACCACTCCCCTGCCCGGCCCTGCGCCATCGGCCGTTCTCTCCGCACCAAAGTCAATGTCAACATAGGCACATCGGCCGACTTCCCGAGCCTCGCCGACGAGCTCCGCAAGGTCGATGTCGCCGTCAAGTACG
>JBAQGA010000231.1:0-21544 GCA_049287565.1 Candidatus Aminicenantales bacterium | reverse complement strand
CTCAACATCAACACGGCCATCCCCTGCGGATTGATCGTCAACGAGCTCATCTCCAATGCCCTGAAGCACGCTTTCCCGGAGGGACGGAGCGGCTATCTGGACCTGGACCTTCACAAGGTGACGGGAGACGGATATGTGCTGCGGGTGAAGGATGACGGGGTGGGGTTTCCGGAGAATCTGGACTTCCGCAAAACGGAAACCCTGGGGATGCAGATCGTCAGCACTCTGGTCAGGCAGATCGACGGATCGATCGACCTGGCCAGGGAGTTGGGAACCGAGTTCACCATTCACTTCGAGGAAGCTAAGTACGCGCAAAGGACATGACCATGGAGACCATCCGCATCCTGATCGTCGAGGACGAAGGGCTGATCGCCCGGGACATCGAGAACATGGTCCGCAATGCCGGATACGAAATCTGCGGAGTCGTGGGGACAGGGAAGGAAGCCATCGAAAAGGCCGAGGGCACCCTGCCCGACTTGATCCTCATGGACATCATCCTCCGGGGAGAGATGGACGGCGTCGAGGCGGCGGAGAGAATTCGCGAACGGTTCAACATCCCGGTGATCTATTTGACCGCTCATACCGACGAGAACACGCTCCAGCGGGCCAAGCTGACCGAGCCTCTGGGTTACACCCTCAAGCCCGTCGAACAGAAAGAGCTCCTGACCGTCATCGAGATGGCCCTCTACAAACACCAGATGGAGAGCAAGCTAGTCGAGCGGGAGGGCTGGCTGTCGACAATCCTTCAGAGCATCGGCGAGGGCATCATCGCCACCGACCCGTTCGGCAACATCACCTTCATGAATCAAGTGGCCGAAAAGCTGACCGGGTGGAGCCAGCCGGAGAGCATCGATAAACCGCTGACCAGCGTCCTCCACTTGGTTGATGAAGACACCGGGAAGCTCGTCAGGGTGGCGATTCCGGACCTCATCTGCGGCGATTCCCATAGTGCCGTCGACGGGAACATCCAGATCGTCAATTACGTCGAAAAGGCCCCGATCGAAATCACCACGACGGCCATCCGGGACGAAAAGGAAAACATCAGCGGCCTGGTCCTGGTCCTGCATGACCTGACAGAGCGCAAGCGCTACGAGGAAAAGCTCCGCTACAACGCCGTCACCGACCACCTGACGGAGCTCCCCAATCGCTTCCGTTTCTTCGACCGTTTGAACATGGCGCTGGCCCACGCCCAGCGAGACCTCAGCCGGATGGCCATCCTCATGCTCGACCTCGACGACTTCAAGAAGGTCAACGATACCTGGGGCCACAGCATCGGCGACCGCCTGCTCAAGAACGTGGCCGACCGGCTGATCGGTATGTTCCGGAAGAGCGATACCATCGCCCGCTGGGGCGGAGACGAATTCGTCCTCCTGCTTCCCGAAATCCCGAACGCTGAGGTCGCCAAGAACGTGGCCGAACGGATTCTTCATTCCTTCAACAAGCCGTTCGAGTTCGACGGCTTGAAGATCACGATCACCGCCAGCATCGGGATCTCCGTTTTTCCCGACGACAGCCAGGATGCCGATATGCTCATCCGCAACTCCGACATCGCTATGTACAGGGCCAAGGAAGAGGGCCGGAACCGTTACCATCAGTACGACCACGAGCAAAGGGAATACGCCCGCCCTTGAGCGGGCGCAGCCTCACCCCCCGCGGTGACCGGCGAGCCCCTCTATCGGGGGAAAGAAGAGGGCCGCGATGATCCGATTCCATTTAAGCTATGCAAATAGCGGGACGAAGGAGAATTCCGTCGGAATGTCTTCTTCGTCAGCTCCGGCTATCTATGGTAGGATCAATGAAGGAGAAAACCATGGCAAAGAAATTTTTCAGAGCGTCGGCTGTCCTTGTTTTCGGACTGATCTTTTTGGGGCTGTCGATGCCCGCGAAGTCTCAACCCAATAGACGCTGGGAATTCGGGTTCCATTATTCGCGGTGGAGCATCAACCTCCTCCGGTCGGTCATAGAAGAAGGTCTCTCCGATGCTTTGGAGACGGAATTGAGGGATCAGATGTTAGAGGAAATTCAGGCCGATTATCCCAATCTGATGGAGACAAGCTACAACCAGGAGGTCCGGTTTGACTCGGGAGGGGACAATTTCGGGTTCGAGGTCAGGTATTATCCTAGCGGCGAAAAGGGGTCTTTCAGCCTCGGGCTGTCCGTCGAGAAGACAACCATGCGGGTGTCGCTGCCCGAAATATCGGCCTCTTTGTCCCTGAACGATGGACAGACGCAGCAAGACGCACATTTCAGCGCTTCTTCGGAGGGAGAGTTCCTGTTCAAACCGTGGTCCTTCCACCTGAGCTTCCGCTGGGACCTGTTCCCTTCCTCGGTGGTCCATCCCTATATTACTCTTGGTGTGGGGGCGGCGACTGCTTCCGCTCTGGAAGGAGCAGAATTCAGCTATTCTTATGCCGGTGAGCTCGTCATCCCGGGCGAAGTGACGGAGCAGTACAGCGACTCGGTAAACAAGAGCATAAAACAGCTCAAGGAGGAGATGGAGGCGGAAGGCGAGGAGTTCTTCCTTCCAGGAGTTGTCCCTTTTCTCCAGCTCAATCTCGGTCTCAAGGCGGTTCTCTCCCCCAACGTTCACCTTCTCGTCGATGCCGGGATCTGGAACGGTTTCCTGATCAGGGGCGGCGTTTCGATCCGTCTTTGAAAGAACGGCGGCCCTTTCTCTTGGAGCGCCGGGAGAATGTCAAGAGTCTCTGCAGCTGCGGGCTCTTTCTTAGGGGGTTGGGTTGAAGAGTTTGACCGCTTCCGGCTTGAGCAGGATGACGAAAGAATAGACGCCGAGAGCTGTCCCCAGGGGGAAGCTGATCAGGTGGAAGAAGGAGACGATCAGGGTCAGAATCCGGGCCCATTCTTTCCGTTTCAGCAGGCCCAGGCCGGCGATGATCTGGGGCAGGGCCAAGGCCAGGAAAAAGAGGCTGGACACCCAGGCGATGAGCCTCAGGATCCCGGGCGCGATATCTCCCATGTCGGGGATGAAGGACACTCCAAAGAGCACCAGAAAAGCGAAGAAGGCGAACAGGAGACCCATGAGGCCGTAGACGATCCAGAGGATGCCGATGAGCTGGACATGTTTATCCATCCGGATCCCTCCTTTCTTTTTTTGTCGTCTCTATATTATACGAAAATCAGGCCGTTTTCGATGATCTTTCCGGATCTTCTTTTTTTCTCTTCCTGGGCCGTCCTCGGCTCCCGGCTTTTCGCAAGATTTCTCCAATTTTCATATCCATGCTTCGGAAATGAGTCCCCGGCCAGTAAACACGCTCACAAGACGGGCAGATGGCGAAAGAAGAGGCCCTTTCCAGGACGAACGGTGTTACCAGGTTCCTGGCTGTCTTTTTCGGGATGATTTTGAGCTCGACATTGCACCTGAGACAGCGCGAGTGCGGCCGGACGGCATCACCCAGTTTGTAGGTGCCGAGGACCTGGGCCAGTTGCTCGGGCCAGTCGTCGCTCTCGATAAAAAGAGAACGGATATCTGTGGCGGCCTCGAGCAGTCTGTGGTCCTTCGTCAGGAGAATCCGCTGCTGGCGCCTGGCTATGAGCAGAAGGTCACGGTCCTCGACCTTGTTCAGATAGACGGTGTCGAAGCCAAGGATCTTCAACCATTTAGCCAGCTTCCCCAGCATGCAATCGACCACGAACTTCATTGTCCCGACTGTCTCTCCTATCCCAGGCCACGGACGGAGACCGACGCCGGGCCGCTCCTCCCGGCTAGCATCACGTCTGCCTATAGGCCCAGGAATTGAACGCTGAGGCCGGAGACAAAGATCATCGCTCCGGCCAGGGCGTGGACGTAGCGCTCCAGCTTGCCGAGCGAAACGAAGCTCAGCCCCCAGGAAGAGAGAGCGATCAGGGTGAGCATGGTGGCGATCGTGGTCAGACCGAAGGCCGCGGCGACCAGGACAACGCCGAATGTATCATGCCTGGCAGCCGGGTACATGACGATGGGGATGAGCGGCTCGCAGGGCCCGAAGACAAAGATGATGAAGAGGATCCAGGGCGTCAGCGAGGCCTTTTCCAGGCGGCCGTGGAGATGATAGTGATTGGACTTATGGACGTGGGGGTGGGCGTGTTCCCCGGTTTCAGCGTGGGAATGAGCATGAGTGTGGGGCCTTTTTTTGAGCGCCCTCCAGAGCCCCCAGACGAAATAGGCGAACCCGAAGCTGATGAGGAGCCAGGCGGCCAGGTTTCCCCGCACGGATTCAAAGCCTTCCAGCCGGCCCACGGCGATCCCCAGGGCGATCCCGACGAACCCGAGCACGACTGAGCTCAGGACATGGCCGAGCCCGCAAAAAAAGGAGATGAGCAGGGTCTTGGGAAGCGGCCAGCGCCTGGCCCGGCTGATGACGATAAAAGGCAGATAATGGTCGGGGCCGATGATCGTATGGACGAAACCGAGCGTCGCCGCCGTGCCCGCCAGGACCCAGATCCCTCTTTCGATCATCGATCGCTCAATCCGTCACCCGGGGAAAAAAATTGGTGGACGGTAGGGGACTCGAACCCCCGACCTCAGCGATGCGAACGCCGCGCTCTCCCAGCTGAGCTAACCGCCCACCGGATATTTTCTCGTCAGGAGCCCACCAACTGTAGCATTTTTGCCTTTTTTTTTCCACCTTGACTTGCTATCCCAGAGGCGATATCTATCAGACCATAAGGAGCCGCGATGAAACGAATCCATATCGTCTTGTTAATTATGCTTTTGGTCAGCGCTCTCGTCTGGCTGGTACCGGCCCAGCAGTCCGGGCAGGAATTCGATGTTGAGGAAGTCATGATCCCGATGCGGGACGGGATCAAGCTGCACACCCTGATCCTTCTTCCCAAGGAGCGGACCGAACCGCTGCCGATCCTGATGAGCCGAACACCCTATGGGATCCCCAGGGCAACGGGACGTCTGTCCGGAACTTATAAAGAGCTCGCCGCTGATGGATACATCTTCGTCTTCCAGGACATCCGCGGAAAATACGGCTCGGAGGGGAGTTTCGTCATGCAGCGTCCGGTCAGAGACCGCCGGGATCCGCGGTCGATCGACGAATCGACCGACGCCTATGATACGATCGACTGGCTCTTAAAGAACGTCCCCGGGGTCAACGGCCGGGTCGGCATGTTCGGTGTCTCCTACAGCGGCTGGCTCACGGCCATGGCCATGCTCGACCCCCACCCGGCACTCAAAGCCGTCTCGCCGCAGGCCTCTCCGGCGGACATGTGGCTCGGCGACGATTTCTTCCACAACGGCGCTTTCCGGCTGAGCTACGGTCTCGAGTACTCCACGCGGATGGAGACATCCAAAGAGCAGACCAGCTTCGAATTTGACCGCTACGACACCTACGACTGGTATCTTGCTCTCGGTCCCCTGGCCAACGTCAATGCCCGCTACCTGCACGGCCAAATCCCAACCTGGAACGACTATGTCGCCCATCCGAATTATGACGAGTTCTGGAAGCGGCAGACACTCGTTCCCTATTTGACCCGCGTCCGGGTGCCGACGCTGAACGTGGCCGGATGGTGGGACCAAGAAGATTTCTTCGGTCCGCTCCGGATCTACGAAGCCCTGGAAGAGCACGATAATGAGAACATCAACTTCCTGGTTGTCGGGCCGTGGAACCACGGCGGCTGGTACCGCGGCGACGGCAGCCGCCTCGGCGCCATCTCGTTCGACAGCCCGACTGGCCAGCACTTCCGGGAAGAAATCCAGGTGCCCTGGTTCGCCCATTTCCTCAAGGATCGAGGGGAACGGCCGACCACCGCGGCGACGACCTTCGAGGCCGGGGCGAACATCTGGCGCACGTGGGAGGAGTGGCCGCCGACATCCCGCACGTCCGACAAGCGTCTTTTCTTCCACCCGGACGGCAAGCTTGCTTTTGAGGCTCCGACCGAGGCCGGGGATTCCGTCTTCGACAGCTACATCTCGGACCCCGACCATCCCGTACCCTACCGGCACAGGCCGATCCAGGCCACCTATTTTCCCGGCGGTTCCAACTGGTCGACCTGGCTGGTGGAGGACCAGCGCTTCGTCGACGACCGGCCGGATGTTTTAAGCTGGGAATCCGCTCCGCTGGAAGAAGACATCTCCATCGCCGGAAAAATTGAAGCCCATCTTTATGCTTCAACGACCGGCTCGGACAGCGACTGGATTGTCAAGCTGATCGATGTCTACCCCGAGAAGATGCCCAAGGAATGGAAGATGGCCGGCTACCAGCTCATGGTGGCCAACGAAGTCTTCCGAGGGCGCTACCGGGGGAGCTTCGAGCGGCCGGAGCCGATTCCGCCGAACGAAGTTATCGCCTACACGATCGACCTGCACTCCCAGAACTACTGTTTCCGAAAGGGACACCGCATCATGGTCCAGGTGCAGAGCACCTGGTTCCCGCTCATCGACCGGAACCCGCAGACCTTTGTGCCAAACATCTTTGAGGCCAAGGCCGAGGATTTCCGGGTCGCCACCCAGCGTGTCTATCGTTCGCTGAAATTTCCGTCCCACCTCGCGGTCCCTGCGGTCGTGCAATGATTTCCCTCCGTCCCACCAGGGCGAAGACCCTCTTCCCATTTCTGACAGCCTTGACGATCTTCTCCAGCATGACCTCGTCCCGGTGGCGGTTGAGGGTGCGGTGCATCGCGGCCCGTCCTTGACATCTTTTTGAGTCTTGATTTATGCTTCCTCACGACAGTCGGATGGGAAAAACGGCGCGAAATTGCCCATCGGGCCGCCGCGAAGGAAAAAGAAGCCTCTATATTTTTCAGGAATAAAAGCCTCCATCGGGCGAAAGAAATCGGACTCATGAAAAGGGAAAGACGGAAGCTCGCCGCGATCATGTTCACCGACATCGCCGGCTACAGCGCCCTGAGCCAGAAGAACGAAGCCCTGGCGCTGGAGCTTCTGGAGAAACACCGGGCCCTCCTCCGTCCGCTTTTTTCAAGGCACAAGGGGAGGGAAGTCAAGACCATCGGGGATGCTTTTCTCGTCGAGTTTTCGAGCGCCGTCGAGGCCGTTGAGTGTGCCATCGAAATCCAGAAGGCCCTTCAAGCCCGCAACGCTTTGCTCCCGGCAGAGCGGAGGATTCAGGTCCGCATCGGGATTCACCTCGGCGACATCGTCTATCGCGAAGGCGATATCTTGGGAGACGGAGTCAACATCGCTTCCCGGCTCCAGCCCCTCGCCGAGCCGGGAGAAATCTGCCTCTCCGAACAGGTGGCGGTCCAGGTCCGCAATAAAATCAAGTCGCCGCTTGTCAGCTGCGGCGTCCATCACCTGAAAAACATCGAGACGCCCCAGACAACCTACCGCATTATTCTTCCCTGGACGGAAAAGGCCCCCGCCCGATCTCAAGCATCCGTCTCTATGCCAACGCCAAAAAAGAAGAAATGGCCGGTCTCCGTTGCCGCCGGAATGACCGAAGCCCTTATCACCGAGCTGTCCATGATCCAAGACCTTCGCGTCATCTCCAGGACATCCACGATGCGTTACAAGAAAACCGAGAAATCCTTGCCGGAGATTGCCAGAGACCTAAAAGTGGACGCCATCGTTGAAGGCTCAACCCTCCTCTCCGGAGCAAAGGTGCGGATTACAGCCCAACTCGTCAAGGCCGACCCGGAGCAGCATTTATGGGCGAAGGACTACAAACGGGACGCCCGCGACATCGAACTGAACGCAAAGCTTTTGGTCGGGCGAGGCAACCTGGAGGACATGGATAAGGTCGACAGCTGCGCGCCTGTATGTCCCCCCGCTGACGGTCCAACCCTGCGGCACCTCCAAGGTGAAAGCCCTCTCTTTGGGGTCTTGCCAGGGAGCGAAAGCGATTTTCGGTCCGGACGCCGTGGTTGGCTCTCCCGCCTCCGGGATTTCAAAACGGAAGGACTCGAGAAAGGACTCGAGCCGGCCTCTCTCTGCCTCGAAAGTCTCCTTCCCCGAAGCCATGACATAAAGAACTCCGCTTTTTTCAAAGATGGAACATAGGGCCACGCCCTCATGCGGAACATTGTCTCTCAGGAAGGAAAACCTGGCGGCCGCTTCGTCCGGAAAAGGGCGAACCCTGTCAAGCTTCTGGAACTTGATTTCCTCAAAATGCCTGGAAACGCGGGAGAGGTTCATCTCCAGCCAGGAACGGCTCTCCGTTTTTTCCCTCAAGAAAAAGGGATAGACGAGGATAAAGGCTGACTCCTCCTTTTCCTCCAGGGGGCCAATCCAGATGTATTGGCGATCGACTACTCGGGCCGTCCAGCCCTCCGGATGTTTGAGGGAGAATCCCTCTGGATATCTCTTGACCACCGTCTTCTGAGCCCCGGAGCCACAGTCGGAGAGGAAGACAAACGCCGCAAAAAAAAGAAGGAAAAAGGGCAATCCTCGATCTTGATTTGCTTTTCATGAATTGACCTGCTGAGAAGAATTTTACATAAAAGTCCGCCTCTTGCCAATAGGCGGCTAGACAAGAAAAACCACCGGCGTGCCTCTCTGATAAGGGGAGTCTCCTCCAAGGGTGAAAAATCGGCCTTAAATATCATCTTGAGAATCACCCGGAGAGGTGATTGACCGAAAAGGGCTGCCGGCATAACGTTGGCTAAAACGGGAGGTTAGCATGTTACAAACGCGGGATAAAAAAAAGGAAACGATTTCCAAAACCCTGTTCGCCCTGGCGATGGCCTTTTTCTTCGCTTGCTCTCTTCCGGCCCAAGCCGAAAACCTGAAAATCCGGATCTCAGTCAAAAGAGCCAATGTCCGGCTCAAGCCGACCCTGCAAAGCCAGGTTATCGGCACGGTCTTGGAAGGCCAAGTCTTCGAAGCCCTTCAGCTGACCGGCGACTGGTATCATATCAGTCTGCCCCCGGATTCAAGCGGATTCGCCGTTTCTGGATATGTTCATAAGAGCGTTGTCCAAGAGGTCGAGGGAAAGGCCCCGGCGAGAGCCCCGGACAGGACGGCCATCCCGGCTCAAAAGCCCCCGGGCCCGGCGCCAAAGTCCGTTTCTCCTCTCCCCGCGCGCCTGCCGGAGACGGGCGGATCATCCGCCTTTGGACCGGCCAGGAAGAAATTCTTTGTCCGATTGAGCGGCGGCTATAACTCCTTGACCTATCCCTATAAAAACGACTGGGCCTTCAGCCTATATCACGAAGACGGACTGGTCACCGAAGATTACGAGATCAAAGCTTCCAGCGCGACCCTCGACGCCGGAATAGGCTATTTATTCCACAAGAACGTCGGCGTCGAACTCTCCTTCATCCCCATTTCCGGAAAATCCCGGGGCACCTTCTCAGCGTCTTTCCCTCACCCGCTCTACTTCGATTCCCCCCGGGAGAAGACCTGGGAGAACGGAAGTCTGAGATATTCCGCTTCCGAGATTAACCTCAACCTTCTTTTTACTTTTCCCCTGTTTTCAAGACTCCACGCTTACGTAACGGCGGGCGGCACGTACTTTCTCAATGTCAAAATCGAAAGCCTGAAGGTCATCAACTGGGAGGAGGTCGGCTATCCTTACTTCGAAGTGAACGTCAGCTCCGAATACGCGTCTTATTCCAAGAGCGTCTTCGGGTTCAACGGAGGAGCTGGCCTCGATTTTTGGATCGCCCAGAGCGTCGGCATCAACGTCCATTTCAGATATTCGGAAGGGAAAGCCAAGATCGATGTCGAAGGAAACGACATGGAGATCAAGACAGGGGGGTTGAGGGCTATGGCGGGAATCAAGTTCCTCTTTTGACCGAGGAATTTCAGAGAAAGCATCGCCATTGGATGCTTTAAGGAGGTACCGAATGAAAAGGATCGCTTTCATTGCCTGTTTTTTTCTGGCCTCAGGCCTTCTTTTCTCGGAATACGTGGGGAAAGCCTACGTGACCTATGACCCGATCAGCGGGCAGAGAATCAGAGTCCTGTCCATGTCGGGAATAAGCCCAAGAGGTTATTTTTCGGAGGAAATGGCCAATGGAAATCTGTTGTCGAGGAGGGACGATCGCGATCTCCTGAAGGATCGTTTTTCAGCCGAAATCGCCAAGGGCAACCTTGTGCTGAGGAGAAGCGATACCGATTCCCTCATCGAAAAGATGGAACACCGCCGCTTCTCTCAATTCCACATGGGGATTCCAGTTTTCGGCGGCGAAATCATCCAGCATTTTCGGGACGACAAGCTGGCTGGTATCACCGGACATTATTATGAGGTCGGCCAGGTGGACCTTGTCCCGCTGCTTTCCCCGGATGAGGCTGCGAAAAAACTCGAAGAGGCCCTCGAACTCGATCATCCGACGGGAACGGCGGAGGAGATCAGCCAGGTTATATTTCCGGCAGCCGACCAGACCTGCCGACTTTGTTTTCAGGTTAAGGTCAAGAAAAACGAGGGGGAATACGAGATCGGCATCGTGGACGCCCGGAGCGGAGAGATCCTCGCGCGCGATACGAACGTCCAATTTGACGGAGGCGCGATCGGCCTCGGCACCGATTTCCATGGCGTCACGCGGAAGTTCCCCACCTACCTGGAAGGAGGAACTTACTATCTCTATGACGACAAAGCCATCAGACCCTATATCCAGGCCGTTTACGACTATCGGACGGGCGGATATGTCCCCTCCGACGCAGATAACTATTGGGATCAAGACGGCACAAGCGTGAGCGCCCACTGCAATGTCGGGCTTGTCTATGATTTCTATTACCTCTTTCTCGGCCGTTCCGGAATGAACGGCAACAACATGAACACAAACATCGTCACGCACAGTTCTCTTGGCGGCTACAGCGACAATGCCTCCTGGAATGGAGCCAATCTCAACTTCTACGTCTCCGGCAAGCAGCGGGCCCAATTTGCAGCCGCCCTTGACGTCGTCGGTCATGAATACAGTCACGGCGTCACGGACTACGCGTCTGATCTCATCTACGAATTCCAGCCTGGCGCGCTCAACGAATCCTATTCCGATATTATCGGACACGCCGTGGAGTTTTTCTGGCAACCCACGGGAACCGGTATCTATTATGCCGAATGGCTTAATGGCGAGGACGCCTTCCCCAGTTATGACTACGGTATATCCAGGGGATATGTCCGGAGCGCTGAGGACCCCAATCGCTACAGCCAGACAAGCTGGTCCCTGGGCCCTGACCCTTGTCATCTCAGCCAGTACTATGACCTTCCGTTTAGCTACGACCGGGGCGGAGTTCACGTCAACTGCACCATTTACCCCCACGCTTTCTGCCTTTTGGCCGCAGGCGGAACAAACCGGATCTCCGGCCTCAGCGTCTCTGGCATCGGCCTGGAAAGTGCGACCAAGATCTACTACCGCGCTTGGGTTTATTATCTGACGAAAAGATCCCAGTTTATCGACGCCGCCAACGCCATCCTTCAATCGGCCCATGACCTGTATGGGGGAAGCAGCAACGAGTATGCTCAAACGATCCGATCCATGCAGGCCATCGGCTGGATCGTGCAATAGGGCCGGCTGCGCGGCAGCGCCCGTCCATCGCTGCTGACCTTGGTAGCGACCGCTAGAAATAATGCCGTCGAACCAGCCGGGAAGTTCCGGCCAGAAGATGAGGTTATCTCCGACCGGCGGGGAACCGACTCCCTTTTCGCATGTTTATCTAAAACCGGGTCCTTATGCTATAATATTTCACTAACTCTGTAGGCTCTATTGCCCTATTTCTTCAATCCTTTCGGGACTCCGGAAGGAAATCCATAGCGGTATAGAGGACTAGGATGTTTATAAAAATGCGTGCCCAAACTCATTGCGGTCGAATATCTTGTGCCCTGATCTGGGCGGGGCTTGTGCTGGCCTCGGCACTCCTCCCCAGGCCCGTCGACGCCGCGGAATCCCCCCGCTCCTTCAGCCTGCAGGAGGCTCGCGAGTACGCTACCCAGCACAACTACGACGCCCGGAAATCACAGCTGGAGATCATCGCCGCCCAAAAAAGAATGCGCGAGACCCTTGCCGCCGGGCTGCCCCAGGTGACCTCCTCATTGGGCTATGTCAACAACCTGGAATTGGCGACCGTTCTCATCCCCAACTTTTTCGATGGGAAACTGGATGAGAAAATCCCGGTCCAATTCGGCACCCAGCACAACGCCAACCTCGGCCTCCAGGTCCAGCAACTTGTTTTCAACGGCAGCTATATTGTGGGGCTGCAGGCCTCCCGGATCTATAGCCGCCTGGCCGAAGAAGGATTCGAGCGGACCCGGCTGGACGTCATCGAGACGGTCTCCCAGACCTATTATCTCATCCTGGTCTCCGAGGAGAGCGAGAGGATCATCCAGGGCAACCTCGAAAACCTGGAGAAGACCCTTTACGAGATCCGCGAACGGTACAAGGAGGGTTTTCTCGAAGAAACCGACGCCGACGTCGTCCAGATATCGGTGACGGCGCTCAAGAACAGCCTGCAGAACCTCCAGAAACAGACCGAAACGGCCTACCAGCTCCTCAAGTTCCAGATGGGGATCGACCTGGACGAGGAGGTCACCCTCACCGATAAGCTCGAGGCCATCGTTACCGCCGAGGATATCGCCCAAGCGATGTCCGGTGAATTCACCCTTAAGGAAAATATCGATTTCCGGTTCATGCAGACCCAGGAGAAGCTGGCGGAGATGAATCTGAAGAACGAAAAGGCCAAGTACTGGCCGACGGTAGCCGCCTTTTACTCGCTCTCCTTCAACGCCTTCCGCGACACCTTTAACTTCATCGACCTGAACAAGGACTGGTACAGGACCCAGACAGTCGGGGTCAACGTCAACTTCCCCCTCTTCAAGAGCGGCGCCCAGAAGGCCAGGGTCCAGCAGGCCTCTCTCGCCCTGGAGCAGGCCCGCACCACGGCCCGGCAGGTGTCGGAGGGACTCGTCCTGGAGGAAGCCCAGGCCAAGAACGCCCTCGCCTCGGCATTCGAGAACTTGCGCAACATCAGAGACAATATGGAGCTCTCTAGAAAGATCTACGACAAGACCCTGATCAAATACCAGGAAGGCCTGGCCTCGAGCACGGACCTCACCCAGGCCAATGACAGATTCCTCGCCACCCAAGGCAATTACATCCAGGCCCTGGCCGAACTGTTGAACGCCAAAAACAAATTGGACAGGATCCGTAGTGCCTATGACGTCGAGGAAAAAGGATAAGACTATGAAAAGAAATCTCGTCATCATCGCGGTTTTGAGTCTGCTTTTTATTCCCGTCTGCCGGCGGGGAGACGGACAGGCCGAGCTCGATCGATTAGAAGCTCAGCGCGAAACTCTCGACAAAAGGATCGAACAGCTGAAGGCCGAGGTCGCCCGGAACAACGGCCAAGCTCCCGAAGAAGCTCTGGCCTACGTGCGCGGCATCGAGGTCCGTCCTTCTCTCTTCCAGCATTTTATCCAGGTGCAGGGAACCGTGGAGTCGGACAACAACATCCTGATCCCCGCCCAATCCAACGGGATGGTGAAGCGTCTTTCCGTGCGCCAGGGTGATCGAGTGACCGAGGGGCAGATCCTGGCGGAGCTCGACGGTGCCATCCTGGAGAGCAGCTTGGCCGAACTCCAGAACTCTCTGTCTCTGGCGACTACGATCTATGAACGCCAGGCCCGGCTCTGGGAAAAGAACATCGGCAGCGAACTCGAATACCTCCAGGCGAAAAATAACCGGGACAACCTGGAGAAAAGGCTCAACACGCTCCAGGAACAGTACCGGCTAACCAAGATCGCCTCGCCGATCGACGGGATGGTGGATGATGTGCTGATCAAAGAGGGGGAGATGGCGGTGGCCGGGCGGGGCGCCATCCGGATCGTGCAGCTGTCCAAGCTGAAAATCAAGGCCTCCTTGGCCGAGAATTTCATTTCCCGGGTCAAAAGAGGCGATGCCGTCCGGGTGGCTATTCCCGTGGCGGACCGTTCGTTCGACCTGACCATCGACGCCGTCTCCCAGGTGATCGATCCCAACAACCGCACCTTCAATATCGAGATCCGGCTCCCGGCCCGGGAGAAGGAGCTGAAGCCGAACATGCTGGCGGTGGTGACCATCAACGACTACACCAATCCCCAAGCCCTGACCGTCCCCCAAAACGTGGTCCAAGAGACGGGGGACAGCCAATTCCTTTTCGTGGCCGAGGAGCAGGACGGCCGCTGGGTCGCCCGACGGCGCACGGTCACGCGAGGAGAAGCCTACGATAACCGCCTGGAAATCCTGGCCGGGCTGGCCCCAGGGGAAAGTGTAATCACCTTCGGATTCCAGACTCTGGCCGACGGACAGCCCGTTTCCGTCCAGCGCGAGGATTGACCCGGCTTCGAGGATCGAGGGACCCCATGGCAGACAGAGAATTCAAACCCGCCAACCTGGCGATCTCCAACCGCACCTCCGTCTATATCTTCACCGTGTTGCTCGTCATCTTCGGCGTCATGCAATACAACGCCATTCCCAAGGAGAAGTTCCCCGAGATCGTCTTCCCTTACTTCATGATCAGCACTATCCAGCCCGGCACCGCGCCGGCGGACGTCGAGAACCTGATCACCCGGCCCATCGAGAAACAGCTCAAGGGAATCAACGGTGTCAAGGAAATCTCCAGCAACTCCATCCAGGACTACTCCTCCATCTTCATCGAGTTCGAGATCTCGGCCGACGAAACCCAGGCCTACCTGGACGTCAAGCAGGCGCTTGACGATGCCCGTTCCGAATTGCCCCTAGACCTCTTCCAGGAGCCGCAGATCTCGCGCATCGACCTCTCCGAGATCCCCATCCTTTTCTTGAACCTGACCGGCGACATCGGACTGGTGAAGCTCAAGGATTATGCCGACAGGCTCCAGGACGAGATCGAGGCCCTGGAGGAGATCACCCGGGTGGACATCGCCGGGGCTCTGGACCGGGAGATCCAGATCAATGTAGACCTTTATAAGATGCAGGCGGCGGGGCTGTCCTTCAACTCCATCCGCAACGCGGTGGCGGCCGAGAACCTGACGGTCTCCGCCGGACAGATCGATACCGACGGAATGAGGCGGAACCTGCGGGTCGTGGGAGAATTCCGGAAGGTCGAGGAGGTCGCTAACATCCTCCTGCAGGAGGGGATCTATCTCCAGGATATCGCCGAGGTCAAGGACGGATACAAGGACAGGGAAAGCTACGCCCGGCTCAACGGCCGGGATGTCGTCACCCTCAACGTCATCAAGAAGAGCGGGAAGAACCTGATCATCGCCGTGGACAAGATCAAGGCCATCGTGTCCGAGTTCAAGAAGACCGCGCCCGAGAACCTGATCATCAGCCTGACCGGCGACAGCAGCACCCAGACCCGCAACAGCGTCAACGATCTCTTCAACACCGTGGTCCTGGGTTTCATTGTCGTCGTCTTCGTGCTCATGTTTTTCATGGGCGAGACCAACGCCATCTTCGTGGGCGTGTCCATCCCTCTCTCGATGATCATCGCCTTCATCTTGATCCCGGCCGTCGGCTTCACCCTGAACATGGTGGTGCTGATGTCTTTCATTCTGGTGCTGGGAATTGTGGTCGACAATTCCATCGTGGTCGTTGAAAATGTCTACCGCCATTTCACCACTACCGAAGATTTGTCCATCATCTCCGCCACCAAGCGGGGCGTCGGCGAAGTCGCGGTGGCGGTTTTCACGGGCACTCTGACCACCATAGCGCCCTTTTTTCCCCTAATTTTTACGCCCGGGATCCCCGGCAAGTTCATGTCCTTCCTGCCCATCACTATCATCATCACCCTGACGGCATCGCTCTTGGTGGCGTTAATCATGAATCCGATCTTCGCGGTGACCTTCATGAAGCGCCCGGCTCCGGCGAATTCCGGTGGCCGCTTCCGCAGGCCTCCTCGAAAGGTCGTTATCTTCTCGCTGGCGGCGTTGGGATTAGCCGTCGCCCTCTACGCCGGCGGCGCGATGCTGCCGGCCAACCTGCTGACCTTTGGGCTGGCCGCTTACTGGATTACCAAATATGTCCTGCACTTTTTTGTCGACCGGTTCCAGTGCTGCGTCCTGCCTCACTTCATGAACCTGTACAGAAAAACTCTCGCCTTCTCCATCAAGGGAAAACGCCCCTACCTGGTTGTGGTTTCCGTGGTTGCGCTCCTCTTCGCCACCTTCATGTTTATGGGCGTCCGGACTCCCCGGGTGGTTTTTTTCCCGAGCGGCGACCCGAACTCCATCTACGTTTATATCACCATGCCGGAAGGCACCCACATCGACACGACCAACGCAGTCTGCAAACAGGTGGAGGAGCGGGTCTTCAAGGTGCTGGGGAGAGATAATCCCGACGTGGAGTCGGTGGTTTCCAACGTGGCGGTCAACGCCGGCGCCAGCCTGTTCGAGCGTTTCGCCCAGGACAAACTGGCCAGGGTCGCCATCACCTTCGTGGAGTATAAGTTCCGGACCGGACCCCGCACACGCACCTACCTCGACAAGCTGCGGGCGGAACTGACCGGAGTGCCCGGGGCCCAGATCCGGGTCGACCGTGAAGCGATGGGTCCTCCGACCGGGATGCCGATCAACATCGAGATCTCGGGTGAGAACATTGACGAACTGATCGCCGTTTCGTTGAAGTTCATGGAGTTCGTCGAATCCCTCAACGTCCCCGGCATCGAGAAGCTCAAATCCAGCATGGAGGTCAATAAACCAGAGCTGGTGCTCCTCATTGACCGGGAAAAGGCCAACCAGCTGGGCGTCAACACCGCCCAGATCGGGATGGCCCTGCGCACGGCCATCTACGGGACCCAGATATCGGATTTCAGGGAAGGGGACGAAGAATATCCCATTCAGCTCCGGCTCGCCGAAAAGTACCGCCGCGACATCGGCCTGCTGCTCAGCCAGGAGATGACGGTCCCCTCGCGGGAAGGGAACGCGCCGCCTTTTAAGGTTCCCTTATCTGCCGTGGCCAGAGTATCCTACGAGACCAGCTATGCCGGTATCCAGCGGATCGATAACCGGAGGGTCATCACCATCTCCTCCAACGTGCTCTCCGGGTACAACGCCAACGAGATCATCCGCCGGATCGGCCGGGCGCTGCCCCGGTTTCCTCGCCCGGAAGGCACCACGATCCAGTTCACGGGCGAGCAGGATATGCAGAAGGAAACGGGTCAATTCATGATGAAGGCCATGGTCGTCGCCCTGGGTTTGATCTTCGTCATCCTGGTGGCCCAGTTTAATTCCGTGGCCAAGCCGCTGATCATCATCTCCCAGTTTTTCTTCAGCTTCATCGGCGTCTTCCTGGGCTTCGTGATCTTCAAGCTCGACATCTCCGTCATGATGACGGGGATGGGGATCATCGCCGTGGCCGGTGTCGTAGTGAAAAACGGCATCCTGATCATCGATTATATCGACAACCGGATCGCCTCCGGCATGGACAAGATGGAGGCCATCGTCCAGGCCGGGGCGACGCGTCTGACCCCTGTCCTACTCACCGCCTTGTCCACGATCCTGGGGCTGGTACCGCTGGCGATTGGCCTGAACTTCAACTTCGCCTCGCTGTTCACCCGCCTGAAGCCCCAGATCTATTTTGGAGGCGATAGCGCCGCCTTCTGGAATCCCCTGGCCATGACCATCATCTTCGGGCTGTCCTTCGCCACCGTCCTGACCCTCGTCGTGGTCCCGGCTATGTACGCGATCGTCTACGCCCGGAAGAAAAAGCCCGGCCGCGTTCGATAGGGACGACGATATTTCTGCTCATTACTTTTGTTGCAGACAAACCTCCTCCTCCGCGCCTCGCCTATCAGGAAGTCTTGATGGCCGCTGAGACAGCCGCTGAATATTTTTCTTAATCATCTCTTGCCCCGGGGAGGAGAGGCCCGTCGGATTTCCGGTGCTTGTGAGCGTTTCCGCGCCTTTTTGATCCGCTTGAAGCAATTCTCAACTTCGCTTGACCTCTCTTCGAGCCGAGATATATACTTCTTTACGACGGTTGGATGGGTCAATCGACACGAAGAGAATCATGCGGCCACCACAGCTGAAAGCCAATCTCTTCAGGCTTTCTTTCTGGGCCTCTTCGCAACGCTGTCTCGTGGATTAAACTCCTGTTTTATTCCTATCCTCCGATCGGCCAGCGTTTGAGAATGACGGGACTTTTTGAAGTGCCTTGTCAGGAGGCAAATTATGTCGCTCAAGCCCGCTTTTGAGATTGGTGTCTGGAATGCCTGGATACTTCAAGTTTTATTTTTTCTAACGATGTTTATTCCGGATTTTTTTCTGGACAAGGAAGAAAGAAAGAGATCGAAAAGGATGAGCCAAATTGCGCCATTTAAGAAAACTCGGAAGATATTGGCTCTTTCTACGCATGTCATAATCATGCCCTTTGTTTTCTTCTACTCCATTTTTCTTCCACTCAAGATCGGCACCCCATGGTTATATTCTGGCCTCGCCATTTTTGCTGTTGCTCTGGTTATTTCCATAGCTACGATATTCAACGCAGCTTCCACGCTTGAGGATAGGCCGGTGACCAAAGGGATTTACCGGATTTCAAGGCACCCGATCTACCTCAGCGGCTTCCTGATGTATACCGGGATGGGCATAGCCTGTGCTTCCTGGGTTGTTTTGCTCTGCGCTGTTTTATGGATAGTCATCTGGTCTATTTTGGTGCCAGACGAAGAGCGGTTTCTTATCGAGAAGTACGGAGATTCCTATCGTGAGTATTCGATGGAGACGGCAAGATGGATAGGGATTCCCAAAGCCATAGCTCATCCCCTTCCTTCAGGGAGATATTGAGTATCATCCTTTATGCTATCTGCATGCCTCACTCGTTCGTCTTCGCCCGGGAAGCGGCCGCCAAGAACCTCCCCTCTCGGGTGATCTGCCCAGAGAACAAGGGTGACCGGTTCATGCTGCGCTTTGGCGAAAGGAGATAAGAAGCCATGGTTATGACACACGTAATGACCCACGGCCTCTTTTACGGCGTCGTCGTGACCGGTTATCTTTTCCTTCTCATGATCACGATCAGCCCGTGCGTTTGGGGTCTCAAGGACTATCCGGACATCGTCAAGAGAAAAGTCCCGGCCCAGACGAAGAAGGAAAAAATCCAGGAAGCCATGGAGCGAAATCAGGCCTTCCTGATGGCTCAGGCGGCAAATTTAAGAGGGTTACAATGGCTCCGAAATTGCGGACAAATATTGACATGGCCTGGCCGCTGGTATCCAAATATTTATTACTCAAAAACAAATTATCTACTTTTCCTTCGCCTATCTGGACGCTGCATGAGAGCAGAACCTACGACACACTTGAGACAGCGGGATGTCTCCTTGCTCCTGAAGAGTTTAACAGGTCATTCCTTTTGAATTATTGAGAAGCTCTCTTCTTCCTATTCTAATCCCATTTTTTTCAGTACTTGATCACCTTTAGTAGTTACCTGTGGAGCTTCTCCAGGCAAATAAAGCATTACTCCGCCTTTTCTTGGTATTACAATGATCTTATTTTCTTTTGCAAGTTGATTTGTTGTCTCAACAGGATCTACGCCAGGATAATATTTCCTGAATGCATCATTAAACCCACTATAAACAGAGTGAATCCCTTTGTAGTTGCCGGTGCGGAGTTTCAAAATCGCCTGCTTTACGAATTCTTCATAGGATAATTTTTCTGACATCTTAATCCCTCCCTATGCAATATTTTGCAGGAATTTCAAACAATTATCAATATCATCTTCCCGGCTATACTCTTCTCGTCTGCCCCTTGACTGGGAAACAGACGAGAAAGAAGCCTATTTGTCCCTGGAGCGTCTTGCTTTCGATGAGAAAGAGGGGTCGCCCGCCAGGGCGTGGTCATGGTCCGGATGTGGCCGGAAGGCCTGTAGCGCGCCGCTCGAAGACGATCTCGACGAGTTGGAACCCGATGCCCTTCGAGCGGGAGTCGGCGCCGACGAGATAAAAATAGAGCACGTTCTCGCCCTTGC
Source organism: Candidatus Aminicenantales bacterium (assembly GCA_049287565.1). Taxonomy (GTDB): domain Bacteria; phylum Acidobacteriota; class Aminicenantia; order Aminicenantales; family UBA8522; genus UBA8522. The sequence goes on along the minus strand of JBAQGA010000231.1, from coordinate 1,732 downwards.
GCATCTCGTGGACGCCCAGGGATAGGCCGCCGCCGCCGGTCCGCTCGGGTGCGTAGAGGTTGACGGCCTCTCCCACGGGCTTGTCGCGCTCGAGCAGCCGGAGGATGCCCTGGTCGGGCCCCAGGACGGCCTTGACGGAAACTTCGTAGCTCCCGGCCGCCGGCAGGTCGCAGATGAACGACATGTGGTGCGGGCCGAAGACGTCGTCGCCCGACGTCGTCATCGAAAGAAAACGGACGCGATCCTTGCCCACCGTTTCGGTGCGCTTGGACCAGGAGGCGTTCCGAAGGGACGTCGTGTGGATGGGGACGTTCCAGCCGGGGGTGAAAACGACCCTGTTGAGCCCCGAGATATTCCGCGCCTCCACCGGCGGCAGAGGGGAGTCGGGCGGCGGCGGGTCCTGGGAGTAGAAGAAAACGACGCTCACGTAATCGGTCGGGACGGCGTTGCCTTCCGGGCCGTGCTCGATCGTGAAGTCGATGCTCTCCGTATAGGCGTAAGAGTCCGTGACCATGAAACGGTAGCCGCCCGTCCTGGCCAGGGGCTTCTTGTAGTCGAGGCAGCCGCTGAGGGGGAGCGAGGTTCTCCGCTCCCAGCGGCCGGGGACGTCGTACCAGCCGCCGTTGAAAGAGTCCTCGGACCCCGTGCCGAGAACGGCCGGCTCGCCGTCGAGGATGGCCCGGTCGTCGCCCTCGAAAAAGCCGGTGGTCCCGGTCTCAAGGCCCTGGGCCTGCAGGATGACGCCGACCACGTGGCCGCGGCCCGTCGTCCGCAGGAAGATATACGGCACGCCGTGCGTCGTCGGGTTTTCCCGCCGCCAGAGGGCGTAGAAGCGGCCTTCGTCCGCGGCCCGGCCAAGAGGCGCGTGGACGACCTCGGCCCGAACGGGGACGGCCGCTCCGCCGGCCCTTTCCGAGACGAGCTCGACCCGGGCCGAGCGCTCGAACGGCATCGGCAGGTAAACGTAATTCGCGCCCTCGTCCGTGCCTAGGAGAAGCGACCGGACGGCGGGGTCGCCGAAGCTGTAGCCGAAGAAATCAGTCACGGGGCAGTTCACGGCGGGCTCGGGCGCGCCGTCCCAATACATGCGGAGAAGGATGTCGCGGGCCTCGCCCGAGAAAGCCTCCGCGGGCGAGAGTTTGAGCCCGACGATCCGCCCGGGAGCGGAGGCCTTGAACAGGGTCACGGTGCCGCCGGGCGGCAAGGCCGCCTGGACGGCCTTCCTGGACAAGCCCGTTCCCGGCGGGACGAGGGCGTCCGCGATGTCCGAGCCCGTCCGGGCGAACAGGCGGGCGGCCTTCTCGAGGTGGCCGAGGAATTCCGCCGAGGGCGGGTTTTCATAAGTCGCAAGCTCGAAATCCGGGGGGAAGGTGGCGTAGTTGATGTCGTAGAACTGGAACGTTTCGGCCCTGACCAGAACCTTGCAGGACTTCCGGTAGGTCAGCGGGACGTAGGACGTGTGGCCGCCGGCGCCCGAGACGACGAGCGGGGCGAGGAAGGGCGCGCGGGTGCCGTCGTAGATCTCCGTGAATGTCAGGCTGATGCGGGGTGCGTCCTCGCCGTCGAAATAGAATTCGACGACGTCGTCTGTCGGCGTCGGGGTGTGGATGCGGTAGATGACACCGGGCCCCTCGAGGTCGGCGAGGACCAGGCCGCTGGCCTCTTTCCGGATGAAGGAGTACTTGCCGGAAAAGCCGTCGTCGTTGCCGCCGCTGCGGTCGTAGCTCGAGAC
>JBAQGA010000230.1:0-1932 GCA_049287565.1 Candidatus Aminicenantales bacterium | reverse complement strand
AAATTTGTCTGGATAGTCGAAAAGAGGCTGCCGATATTGAGGTGAGAGACAGGCTCGGTCTCGTATCCGGCTCCGGCCGTGTCTGTCGCAAAAATCTTGAGTCCGTTCAAGTCATCAGTAAGGCGATACCCCGCCTCCCGCAGCTCCCGGTTGGTCCTGTCCCAGATGACGATGTTTTTTCCGGGGATACCGCTTTCAGAGAGAAAATTCGCTAAAGCCAAGGATAGCTCCGGTCGAGTCGAGATCCTGCGGCCGCCGATGGTGTTGACCTTGATTCCCACGCGGTCGCGGCGGGAAAAAAGCCCGGCCAGGGCTTCTTTCGCCTCTCCGGTGCCGGTCAGATGCCGGATTCCCAGGCCAAGCATGGCGGCGATCTTGGCCGTATCGATCTCTCCGCCCCGGGCGAGGACTCCCGTCCCTCTGATGACGACGACCTTGGACCTGTCCATTCTTCTATCAAAGTACATGTCTCCCGATAACCTGTCAACCGCGAAACCATGTCGACAGGATGAAATTTGCCAAAGACTCAGCCTTATAGTAAAGTTGGAAGGAATGTAGAAAACGGAGGGCATCATGAGCACAAAGACAGCGAAACGCGTCATTCCCCTGGTCTTGTCGCTTTTCGGGGTATGCTCCGCATTCGGACAGGAGATGTCGACGCCATCTCTCCAAACCTTCCTGCCCAGACTATCCGGATGGTCTCTCTCCGAGGCTCCCCGTGGCTTCTCCCCCGGCACCCTGTTTGAGTACATTAACGGCGCGGCCGAGAATTACTTGAGCTATGGGTTTCGCGAACTATTAGTGAGCGATTTCAAAAAGGACGAGTCAACGGCCTCCTTGACGGTCGAGATCTACGATATGGGAGACGAAACCCGTGCCTTCGGAGTTTACAGTTCGGAACGCTATCCAGAAAGCCGCTTCCTAAACATTGGCAACCAGGGATACCTGGAAGAGGGGACGCTCAATTTTATCGTCGGTGGGCTCTATGTGAAGCTTCTCTGTTTTGACTGCGGGGAAGGCGCCGAGGAAATCCTGCGGTCGGTCGCTCAGCAGGTGGAAACGAAGGTCCCGGTAAAAGGTCAACTGCCGCTGCTGCTGGGTCTTTTTCCTGGCGAGGGGCTGGTCGCCAACAGTGAAAAGTTCGTCCTCCAGAATGTTCTCGGATTCGGGTTCCTCCATCATGGTTATCTGGCCGACTATCGGGCGCAGGGCCAGCAATTCGAGTTATTCATCATCCAGGGAACCAGCCCGCAGGACGCCGAGGACATGTTGGGCCAGTACCTGGAAAGCCAGCGAAAGACCGGCCAGCCTCCCCAAAAAACTCCCCTGGGCTATCAGGTTAGAGACCGCTATTCCCACAATATTTATGTCGCCATTTCCGGGAATATGATTCTCGGGGTGATGAGAATCAAGGACGGATTCGAGGCCCTGGGCAAAAAATACTTGGGGTGGTTGGTCCGCTCCGTGAACAAGTGACGCCCCGGTCGGGTTGCCGGAAAACCACTTAAGCGAGGTCTTCCAGCGGGTGCCCTTCCAGAAACGCCTTCAACCTTAGGAACTCGGTCCCCAGGGCGCCGATCGCCTGCCGGGCCTTTTCCAAGTCTTTCTCCCGGCCTGCCTTTTCGATGGCCAGTGCGAGCCTCTGGAGAGGCGCGAGGCTGAGGTTCGCCGAGGCCCCCTTGAGACTGTGGCCGACCTCTTGAATCTGAGTGGAGTCGCCGCCGGCAAGGGCTTTCTCGAGAAGGTGTTTCTTGTCGGCGAATTCCTGGAAATAGAGATTGAGGAGGTCCTGGAGAAAAGAAGCATCCCCGTCGATCCTCTCAAGGACTGTCGAAAAATCGATGGGTTGACTGTCTTCGGAGTTGACTGTATCAGGCATTTTTGTGCTCCTGCTTCCGAGTTGACAAACCGTTGGCCACGACAATGCAGTTG
>JBAQGA010000229.1:0-22541 GCA_049287565.1 Candidatus Aminicenantales bacterium | reverse complement strand
GCTGGAAGCCGTCCAAGCGACTTATTGGCCCGATCTTTCGCCTGTCCTGATCAATAAAGTGGCCGCCCAACCTACCGAAGTAGAAGCCGGGGGCACATTGCTGCTATCCGCTGTTTTTGAAGGACCGGAAGAAGGCGTCCTGGTCGTTTTTGCCAATCTCCGGGAGGCAACGGACTTGAAGTTCCCCCTTAACGATGACGGGCTAAACGGCGATGAAAGAGCCGGCGATAATATCTGGTCAAGTCTTATTCAAGTCCCGTCCTATGCGCCGAAAGGACAATTCCACTTCGACATTCTGGCCATAGACAAGGATTTGAACGGAATTTACCTCCCTGGGGCGATAAAGGCTGAAAAGCGTGAACTGGGGTCGCTAATCTTTTCGGTCAAGTAGAGCCGTCAGCTTTTCCGCGGTCTCGTCCACGCCCAACTGATGGAAAACGTGGCCGGTGACCACTCCCCAATCATTTCTGATGCAATGTTCCGCCGTTAGGACAGAACACTCTATCTTATCTTCAAGTGAGCTCGGCCCAGCGGTCGGCAACGAGTGAATCAATGATCTGACGGCCGCGGTGGCCGAAAATGGGGTGCGGTTCCAAGGAGAGCATTTCAGCCAAACGCACGGCAATCTGTCCCGTGGGCATGCCGCTCTTTTTTGACTCGTCGAGCACACGCAGCGTCGTCTGGAAGACGGAATGCTCCCAGTCGCGCGAAAGATGCCTTTCGGACAGCGGATCATCAGTGACATACCCGTACTGCTCGTTGGCGGCGTTGACGATCCCCATCCGGTTGGCCAGAAAATCCGGAACATAGACGATCCCCCGGTCGAACAGGGCCGCATCGTCCCGGTTGGGGTCTTCGAGCTGGTTGTTGGCCGCTCCGCAGACGATCTTTGTCTTGAGGAGAGGGATCGTCCGCGGATTCAGGATGGCTCCGGTGGCGTTCGGCGAGAAAATATCGCATTCCTCTCTGAAGATTGAATCATCCCCGCAGGAGACGGTCCGGATATCGAGGTCCAGCCCGGCAGACGTTTGGCGCAGCGCCTCGGCATGGCGGGTGTCGATATCGCAGGCGACGATTTTCCCGACTCCCTTCTCGACGAGAAATCGAATGAGCGGCCCGCCAACGTTCCCCGTCCCCTGGATGGCGATGATCTTGTCTTTAAGCCCGCCCCTCCCCAGGAATTCGAGTGCCGCCTCCATCGCGCTGAGGATGCCGCAGGCGGTGGGAATAGAGGGGTTGCCGCTCCCGCCCCACTCCTCGGGGATGCAGGTTGTAAAGCGGGTCCGAGAGAAAACGTTGGCGATATCGGCCACGGTCGTCCCGACGTCCTCGGCAGTCACGTAGCAGCCTTGGAGCAAGCTGATAAACAGCCCGTACTCACTGTAGAGGTATTTGCGAATCTCGGGATTCTCGGGATTGACATCCGGACGGCGGGCCATGACTCCCTTCCCGCCTCCCCACCAGAGCCCGGCCAGCGCATTCTTGTGGGTCATCCCTTTGGCCAGGCGAAGTCCGTCCCTCAGGTAGTCCTCGACCGTATCGTAGGTCCAGTAGCGGACCCCGCCGGCCGCCTGTCCGCGGCAGGTGCGGTGGACAAAGGCGCCTTGGAGCGTATCGTAGCGCTCGGTCACCTGGAAGAACAGGCCTTCGTGGGCGGCGAAATCGCGCCGGTCGTTCTGGATGAACTCGGCCAGCGGCTGGAGCTGCGGATGGGAACTCCGGACGTGTTGTCCTTTTGAATCAGAGACAAAACAAAACCTCCGGATTTTCTCCCGGCGCAGGAAATCCACAAATTCAAGCGGGCTGAGTCGGGCCAGGTCGGTCATAGCTGGGCTCCTATTTCCCCGATTAAAAAAATACGAATTCAGCCCGGGAATGTCAATTCAAAAACCCTTTGCGCTTGAGCAGAGGCTCCACCTTGGGCTCGCGGCCGCGAAAACGCACATAGAGCGCCATGGCGTCCTCCGAACCGCCCTTGGCATAGATGTTCTCCCGGAAGCTCCGGGCCGTCGCCTGGTCGAACAGGCTGGTCTCCTTGAAGGCCTGGAAAGCGTCGGCGTCGAGCACTTCGCACCAGATGTAGCTGTAGTATCCCGCCGAGTATCCGCCGCTGAAGATATGCTGGAAGTAGGGGCTGCGGTAACGGACGACGATCTCCGGGATCAGGCCGATCTTCTTCATGGAGGCAATTTCGAAAGCTTCGGCCTCCTGCTCCACCGGTTCGGCCAGGGTGTGCCAGTCCATGTCAAGGTAGCAAGCCGCCAGGTACTCCACCGTAGCGAACCCCTGGTTGAAGAGATCCGCTCTCTTGATCCTGTCCACGAGCTCCTGGGGGATGGGCTCGCCGGTCTGGTAGTGTTTGGTGTAGATTTTGATGACCTCCGGGTCGCCGGCCCAGTTCTCCATAATCTGGGAGCCGAGCTCGACGAAATCACGTGATACGTTGGTCCCGGAGAGGGACTCGTAGGTCACATCCGAGAGGAGATCGTTAAGGGCATGGCCGAGCTCGTGAAAGAGCGTCAGTGCCTCCTCGAAAGTGATGAGGGAAGGCTTTTCGGCGGTGGGCTTGGTGAAATTGCCGACGTTGAAGTTTATGGGCGTCACCTTCCGGCCGTCCCGGACCGACTGCTCCCGGATAGAGCCCGACCAGGCGCCTCCTCGCTTGGAGGGCCGCGGAAAGTAGTCCGTATAAAGGATACCGATGTGCCTGCCGTCGGCCTCCTTGACCTCGAAGACCTCGACATCGGGATGATAGACGGGGATGTCGGTGCGCGGCTCGAACTGGATGCCCCAGAGTTTACCGGCCACGTCGAAGGCGCCCCGGCGGACGGCTTCCAGCTCGAAATAGGGCCGCAGGATCTCGTCGTCGAGTTCGTATTTCGCCTTCTTGAGCTTCTCGGCGTAATACCACCAGTCCCAGGGCTCGAGCTTGAAGCCGCCGCCTTCTTTGTCGATCAGGACCTGGAGCCCTTTGGCCTCGGCCCTGGCCATGGCCAGGGCGGGCGTCCAGAGCTGGTCGAGGAGCTTATAGACACCGGCCGGTGTTTTGGCCATGTTCTCCTCGAGGACATAGTCGGCGTGCGTCCTGTAGCCGAGGAGCTGAGCTCTCTCGGCCCGCAGGGCCGCGATTCTCGAGAGGATGGACTTGTTGTCGTATTCGTTGTTGTTGTCGCCGCGACTGATGAAAGCCCGGAATAGCTTCTTCCGGAGCTCGCGCTGCGCCGAGTATTGGAAGAAGGGAATGCAGCTCGGCTTGTGCAGGGTGAACACCCATTTCCCTTCAAGTCCTTTGGCCTTGGCTGTTTCGGCGGCGGCGGCGACGACATCCGGGGGCAGCCCGTCCAGCTCCTCCTGAGTTTCGAGGACCAGCATGAAGTTGTTGTCCTCCTTGAGGACGTTCTCGCCGAACTTGACCGTAAGCACGGCCAGTTCCTCGTTGATCTTGCGGAGCTCTGCTTTTTTCTCCCCGTCGAGACCGGCGCCGTTGCGGACGAAGGCCTTGTAGGTCTTTTCCAGCAGGCGGGCCTGCTCGGGGTTGAGGACAAGCCTGTCCCTCCCCTCCCAGACGGCCTTGACCCTCTGGAACAGCTTGTCGTTGAGGATGATATCGTCTCCGTGCTTGGCCAGGAGGGGGGCGATTTCGCCCTCGATCTTCTGGAGCGCTGCGTTAGTGTCGTTGTCGGTCAGGGCATAGAAGACGTTGCTGACTTGAGTGAGCAATTCGCCCGTGAGCTCCAGGGCCTCGACCGTGTTGGCGAAGGTTGGAGGCTCGACGTTCGAGGCGATAACCTCGACCTCTTTCTTCTGTCTGGCCATGCCTTCCTCAAAGGCGGGCATGTAATGGACTTCCCTGATCTCCGGGAAAGGCGGCGTCCCGAAGGGGGTCGTCCATTCCGTGAAGAAGGGATTCGTCCCGGCGCCGGAGGCCGGCGCAGGTTCCTTCTTCCTCCCGCAGGAGAGGATTCCCATCGTCAGGGCCAAGGTGAGGACAAGACACGAGGTCGTCGTTTTTCTCATTGATCGCTCCTTTTCATTCATTCGGGCCGGGCATGAGAAAAAAGCCCGCTCAAAAAAAGAAGCTATATCATGCCCCAGAACGACGACGGATTGCAACGGTCCGGCGATCAATAAATCTGGCCGGCGCTGTTGCTCTTGAGATACAGCGCCAGGATCCGGAAGAGAATTAAGATGATCCCCCCGGCCGTGGCCAAGGCATAGACGGTGAGGAAGATGACCTGGAGGATCGACCTCCTCCGGGAAGTATCGAGGGGGAAAAAGAGGTCGGTCGCTGTCTTGCCGAAGAGAAGGATCAGGAGAATGATGCCCAAGGCCGAGCGGAAGAAATACTTCGAAGCATCCTGAAGGGCCACCTTGCTCATGATGAGCAGCGGGAGGATCAGCCAGGCCGTTACGGCCCAGACCAGAACATAAGCGGCGATCTTCCCGGCTTTGCGGGACGAGGCGGATGCAGGATTGGTCACGGTCTCAGGATACATATCCCCGGCCAGGGCGTCAAATTCGAACCCGAGACCGTATGCATCTCTTTCTCCGTGATGAATTGGGTGACCCAACATCATAATCACGGTTTTGGGAATGCTTCCCTCGAGACCCGGAAATGCCGTCCCGGCTACTTGGGCCTGGCGAAGAAAACGCAGAGGGCAAGATAGAGCAAACCCGCGTCGACCAGGATGAGGGTGAGATCGGCCCGCCGGCTGAGGCTTCCGAAGCAGCCGCAGGAAGTGTCGATGGCGCGGGCGAGGGCCAGGGCGACCAGGCCGATGAACCCGATGAGCATCAGGGAAATGAGCAGGGCGCTCGAGCGCTTGAAGAGACCGACGATGAGCAAACCTCCGGCGATGACCTCCACCCAGGGGAGCACCAGGGCGATGCTGAACGCCAGCCCATGCGGGAAGGCCTGGTAGTTCTTGATGCTCTGGGCGAAACCGAGAGGATCGACGACCTTCAAAACTCCGGCCCAAATGAAGACCCCGCCGACGACCAGCCGGAAGATGACGAGCAGCCACCTGTTGCGGATCATGGCGATCCCTCCTCCGGCAGTCCGGCCGCGATCCATTCCTCCCAGCCGCCCGACAGGATCCGGATGTCTGTGAAGCCCCTCTCATGAATGAGCCTGGCCAGGTTGATGCTCGTCTGGCAGTCCCCTCCCTCGCAATAGACGACCAGGACCTGGTCCTCCGGGAAAGAAAGCGCCGCGGACAACGCCCCATCTGAGGCCGCATCGCCTTTCCCTTTCAGTTCGGCGACGGGAACGCTCAGAGCACCGGGGATATGACCGGCCGCGAAATCCCCCCGGCTGCGGCTGTCGATAAAAACGACTCCTTCCCCTGTCTGGATCTTCCGGGCGAAGAGGTCCTCCGCCTCGGCCAGGGTGATGAACCGGATGCCGGCGTATTCCTTCTCGTCGATGAAGTTCTGGCGGAACTCTCCGGCCAGGAACCGGCGCAGGAGCGAAAAATTGACGGCGACACCGAGGAGGCAGCTCAGGACGAAGATGAAGAGGATTTCTCCGGCGGTTTTTCTAGCGTCCATAGAACCCGATCATGCCATTCCGAAGAGCCCGGCCGCCCCGGAGCGGAGATTGCGGAGCCTGTTCCGAGGAGAGCGAGGAATATCCGAGTTTGCTTCGGCTTCGCCTCGCAACCGCTCTGTTCTTCGCAATGACATGCTAGGCAGTCTGCTCTTCAATAATAATGGACATCGGTTACGCCTTCTTTTTCTCAGGGGAACAGGGTCTTGTACTTGTCGAGGCCGGCGCGCAGGACCACCAGGGCTCGCCTGATCTTTTCGACCTCGACGACGTAGGCCATGCGGACCTCGTCCGATCCTTTTCCCGGTGTCGCGTAAAAACCGGCCGCCGGGGCGACCATGACGGTCTCGCCGTCGAGGTTGAATTCGGTCAGCATCCAGACGACAAAGTGGTCGCAGTCTTTGATCGGCAGTTTGACGGTGATGTAGAAAGCCCCCTGGGGCTTGTAGGCGACGACACCCGGAATGCTCTTCAGCCCCTCGTAGAGGACGTCGCGCCGGCGCTGATATTCTTCCCTCACCGGATTGAAATAGTCCTTGTCCATCCGGTAGGCGGCCAGGGCGGCCTTCTGCTCGACGCTGGGGGGGCAAAGCCGCGCCTGGGCCATGCGCAAAACCGCATCGAAGACATCGCAGTTCCGGGTGATGAAGGCGCCGATACGGGCCCCGCAGCAGCTGAAACGCTTGCTGATGCTGTCCACGACGATGACCCGGTCCTCGATATCCGGGAACTCGAGGATGCTCTTGTGGGTCGCGCCGTCGTAAACAAACTCCTTGTAAACCTCGTCGCCGATGAAGAAGAGAGCCCGCTCTTTGACGATGCCGGCGACCCGAGTGAGTTCTTCCCCGGTGTAGACCGTCCCCATCGGATTATTGGGCGAGCAGAGGAGGATGGCCTTGGTGCGGGGGGTGATCCTGGCCTCGATCTCGGCCCGCGAAGGCAGCCGGAAGCCGTCCTCGACACGCAAAGGGAGCGGGACGATTTTGACCGAAGCGATGGAGGCGTAACCGTTGTAGTTCGTATAGAACGGTTCGGGGATGATGATCTCGTCGCCGGGGTTGCCCGCCACACAGAAGGCGAACAGGATGCCCTCGGACCCCCCGGTCGTGATGATGACGTTGTCGGCGGTGAGCGGAATATGAAAGCGGCCAAAATAGTCGGCGATGGCCTGGCGCAACTCGAGGAATCCCTGGGCCGGCCCATAGGAGAGGACGGGATCCTTGAAATCGCGGAAGGCGTCGAAGACAGGCTGAGGCGTGGGGACATCCGGATCGCCGATATTGAGGAAGTAGACTTTGATTCCTCTCTTGATGGCGTCATCGGCATAGGGTTTGAATTTCCGGATGGGAGAGGCCTGGATGGTGCGTCCTCGGTAGGAGATATCCATTTATAATTGCTCCTTCTCGCGGGACCGGTCCTCCAGGGAAGTCCAATCCCGATGATTCACCATGATTATGGGCCAAACGCGGAGGTTTTGTCAAAATGTCGGGCGCGGCGCCGCCTTGCCAAAGTCCTGCGATTTTGCTATGTTTTCGCCCAGACGAAAATCTCATGCTCAATGATCCGGCCGCCCGCATTATCCGGAAAAAAACCTGGAATGATTATGCCCTCCTTGAATTGAGCTCGCCGCGGATCGCCCGCCTTGCCCGGCCCGGCCAATTCCTGATGGTCCGGATCAGCGATCAGCCCTATCCCCTGCTGCGGCGGCCGTTGAGCATCCACGCCCGGGAGGGGGACGGCATCGAGGTTTTTTTCATCCGGGCCGGAGTGGGGACAGCCATCCTGGCGGATAGGAAGCCGGGAAATACGCTGGACATCATCGGTCCTCTCGGCAAGGGCTTTTCCATCCCGAGAGGTCTCAAAGGAAAAACGGTCGACCTGGTCGGAGGCGGCCGGGGAATCGCCCCTCTCTACTTCCTGGCCAAAGAGCTTAAGGCCAGGGGCGTCCGGCCGCGCATTTTCTACGGCGGGAAGATAGAGGACGATGTGCCGCTCCTGAAGAAATTCGCTCGACGAAAAATGGAGGTTTTTGTCTCCACGGAAGACGGTTCGGTCGGCTACCACGGCTTCGTCACCGCCATGCTGGAGAAGGAACTGGACAGGTCGCCCCTTCCGGCCCGAATCTTCGCCTGCGGGCCCGACCCGATGATGAAAAAGGTGGCCGCCGCCGCGGCCGAGCGGCGGATTCCGGCCCAGCTCTCCCTCGAGGCCGTCATGGGCTGCGGGATCGGGGCCTGCTGGGGCTGTGTCAGGAAGATCCGGCGGGGCGACACCGCCGAGTGGGTGAAGATCTGCGAGGAAGGCCCGGTCTTTGAGTCCTCAGAGATCATCTGGGAAGAAAAATGGGATGAATAAAGCGAAGACGCCCGACCTCTCCGTCGACCTGGGCTTTCTGAAGCTTCGTAATCCGGTCGTCGCGGCCAGCGGCACATTCGGCTACGGCCTCGAGTTCAAGCCTTTCCTCGACCTCAACAGGCTGGGTGCTATCGTCGTCAAGGGACTCTACCTCAACCCGCGGCCGGGAAACCCGCCCCCGCGCCTGGCCGAATCGGCGAGCGGACTGATCAACGCCATCGGGCTGCAGGGAATCGGCGTCCGGGCGTTCTGCGATGAGATCCTGCCGCAGCTCGAAGGCCTCAAAACGCCGCTCATCATCAACGTCTGCGGGGAGACGGACGAAGAGTACGCGGCCGTTATCGATTTCCTGAATAAGGACGGCCGGATCGACGCCTATGAGCTCAACATCTCCTGTCCGAACGTGGAGAAAGGGGGGCACTGCCCGGCCCTCAGCCCCGACCACACCTTCTCGCTCGTCAAGCTCGCCAGGGAAACGAGCCGGAAGCCCCTGATCACCAAGCTCTCACCGAACGTGACGGACGTCGTCAGCGTGGCCCGCGCGGCCGAAGAGGCGGGATCGGATGCCGTCTCCCTGATCAACACGCTCCTGGCCATGGCCGTCGATGTGGAGACGCGCCGGCCCCGGCTGGCCAACACTCTCGGCGGGTTGAGCGGCCCGGCCGTCAAACCCGTCGCCCTGCGGATGGTCTACCAAGTGGCCTCGGCTCTCCGGATTCCGGTCATCGGGATGGGCGGGATCATGACCGGCCGGGACGCCCTCGAGTTCCTGATCGTCGGCGCCAGGGCGGTGGAGGTCGGAACGGCCAATTTCGTCGACCCCGGAGCGTCGGTGCGGATCGTCAGGGAAATCCAAGACTATTGCCGGGAAAAGAGGATCTTCAGGGTCGAGGACATCATCGGCACGCTGAGAACCGACGGCGTCCGCAGATAAGGGCGAGAAAGGAATGAGATGGAGAATAAAGAGCGGTTGAAAGATAGAATAATCATTGCCCTCGATGTCGGGACGAAGCGGGAAGCCCTGGCGTTGGCCGGAGAGCTCAAGGACGCCCGCGTCTTCAAGATCGGGATGGAGCTGTTCACGGCCGAGGGCCCGGCCCTCCTCGAGGAGGCCACCGCAATGGGCAAAAAGCCTTTTCTCGACCTCAAGTACCACGACATTCCCAACACCGTCGGCGGGGCGGTCCGGTCGGCCGCCCGGCATCGTGTTCATATGCTCACGCTCCACACCTCAGGCGGAAAGGAGATGATGGCCGCCGCGGCGCGGGCCGCCCACGAGGAATCCGCCGGAACAGGAACGCCAAAACCCATCCTTCTCGGGGTCACGATCCTGACGAGCCTGAAGGATGACGATCTTCGTCAGATCGGTTATGCCCGGGTGGTCGCCGACCAGGTCGTCCGGCTGGCACTCCTTGCCAAGGCGGCCGGACTGGACGGTGTCGTTTCTTCCCCCCATGAGATCGAGGTCATAAAAAGAGAGTGCGGCCGCGATTTTCTGGTCGTTACGCCGGGGATTCGGCCGGTCTGGGCGGCGGCCCAGGACCAGAAGCGGATCATGACCCCCGCCGAGGCCGTGCTCAAGGGCGCCGATTATTTGGTGATCGGCCGCCCCATCACCGGGTCGCCTTCGCCCCACCAGGCCTTTCTCAAAATAGTCACAGAGATCGAGGAGGCCTTAACCGAAAAAAACAAGAACGGCGGCTGACCGAGGGAATCAGAAAAACGTCATGATCCCCCGGATAGCGAAGGCCGCTCCCAGGATCAGGCCGACAATGACCATCAGCACGATGACAACCACGACGCTGACGACAAAATAGCCGGTGACTTTTTCCTTGGGGGTTCCCATGAGGGGAGTGCTGAAACCCAGATACATGATATAAAGTCCATACAGGGAGCCGAGAAGGCCCAGTCCCCACAGGGCGGGGATAAGGTTGAAGATGCCGGCGATCCAGACCGGAGTCATGCTGTAAACAGCCAGCTTCATCGCCCTCGGAAGGTCCTGGGCGGAAGAGAAGTTCGGAGCAAGCGCGTTGATGATGAACCCTAACGCATAAACGACGACCAGGCTCATAATGTAAGAAAAGACGGCATAGAGAAATGCCCGCGTTATCCAGGTCCCCCCACCCCCGGGGATACGGAAACCTAAGAAGAGAGCCGTACCGAGGAACTGGGCCACCGCGGGGATGGCGGCCAGGATCACAGCATACTGGGTGAAGAGCTGCTGAACAGTGGTCGGTTCGTCTTTGATCTTGGCCCATTCGTCCTTGGGTTTGAGCAAAATTCCCTGAGTTCTAGCGATTAGATTCATGATGCGCCTCCTTTGCGAATTACGGGAAAACTATATTCTATTAGGGAAGGGGAGTCAAACAAAAAAAAGGCAGGTGGAGAGGGTTGAGGCGCGGGGCGGATTCGAACCGCCGCATCGAGGTTTTGCAGACCTCTCCCTTAGCCACTTGGGTACCGCGCCTTGTCTTTCATGAGGACGTTTCTGGAGCGGGCGATGGGATTTGAACCCACGACCTTCTGCATGGCAAGCAGACGTTCTACCCCTGAACTACGCCCGCGTCAGGGTCTTCCGGATCGGGCTTTGTAAAACTAACAGAAAGCACACCTTATGTCAATATGACGAGGAGGGCAGAGAGGAAAGGAAAGGCTATTTGCTCTGGACCGTCTGGCCCATGCTTATGGAATCCCAGCAGGACAGGACCTTGACGGTCGCAGTCCTCTTGCCGGTGCTGATGACGATCGAGCTTCCCACTCCGATCTTCGGCAGGTCCTTCCGGAACTCGAGGGTTTTGGGGTTCTGGATCCTCTTGTAGATCGTCAATTGCTGGCCGACCTGAATCCCGGCCTCATCGCCGATATCGATAATGGCCCAGCCTCCGGACCCGATCTGGTTGTAATCTCTCTCCAAATAGATGATATTGCCGACCGGCCCGGTTTCCCCTTCGGCATAGATCTCATAACCGATATCCTTCCCCAACAAGGTCTCCAGCTCTTCAAAGGGCAGAAGATAGTCTCCCACCATGAGCTGGCCGCAAGATTTCTCGATCCTGGCCACGGCCCGCTCGTCCTCGAGAAAAATGACATGCACCCGGCCCCGTTTGTTCGCCAGACGGCCGAAATCGCCCAGGGAATCGCCGATCTCGACGACCAGAAACACCTGGCCGACCTCAAGACCGGCGTTCTTCCCCTTGTTCAGGAAGACGATGTCCGCGTCGGAAAGAATGGTTTTCTCGTAGCCCTTTTCGGCCCCGGCGATCATCAGGTCCGGAAGTTCCCCCTCATAGACGAAGAGCGAGCAGTAGAGATCGACCTCGGCGATGATGGGATAGGCATCCCGGAAAATCTTCGCCCGCGCGATCTGATGTTGGACCTGTTCCTGGTCGTCGGACATGGTCTGAGCGGAGGCCGGCCCCAAGAAAGCCGCCAGCGCCACCGCCATGAAAAAACCTAGAAGAGCCCGGTTGTTGGAGGTGTTTCTCATTTCTGGCTCCTTTGCCTCACGGTCGTCCTGTCTGTTTTCTCATTATAGACAGCACTTTTCGGGCTGTCAATAAATAAATTATGACTTGACAGCCGGGAATCTTACCTTTAACATAAAAGCCAGCGGTCTCAATGATTTAGTCGCATAAGGGACGAGGAGGTTCGAAATGAACAAGAAAGAAACCATCACCCGGATGTCCAAGGACGCAGGCATCACGGCCCTCCAGGCAGCCAAAGCGTTCTCCTCCATGATGGAGGGGATCAAGAGCACGCTGAAGCAAGGCGGGAAGGTGACCTTTTCGGGGTTCGGAAGTTTCGAGGTCAAAGAGAGAAAGGCCCGCAGAGGCCGGAATCCCAAGACCGGCGCCGAAGTCGCCATTCCACCGAAGAAGAGGATCAAGTTCAACCCGAGCAAGAGCCTCAAGAACGCTCTCTGATCCGTCCTCCCATTCATTGGACAAGCGGACACCGATTCTTTAAAATACCGTCTTTCTGAAACCGTTGAAACGTCACAAAGTCAAGATCGCTCTGCTTTTCGGCGGCCGCTCGGCTGAACACGAAGTCTCCCTGTCCTCGGCCGCTGCCGTCTATCGAAACATCGACAAGTCCAAGTTTCAGGTGACTTCCATCTTCATCGACAGAGGAGGGCGATGGAGGCGGGTCGCCTCGCCGCTCCTCCCGCCGGAACGACTGGTTGGAGCTCCGACATTTTCCTTCCTCCCTTGGGACTCCCCCCCCTCGCTTCCCGAGCGCGTCCGGGCCGACATCTACTTTCCCGTCCTCCATGGCCCCTACGGTGAGGACGGGACGATCCAGGGAATTCTCGAAATGGCCGACGTCCCCTATGTGGGAGCGGGTGTCCTTGCTTCGGCCGCCGGAATGGACAAGGCAGTGATGAAGGTCCTCTTCGCCGACCGGGGCCTGCCGATCGTGAGATACCTGACCTATCGGCAGGCCGACTGGAAAAAACGGAGAAAGGCCATTCTCGGCCGGATCGGGAGAAAGTTCGCCCTTCCTTTCTTCGTCAAGCCGGCCAACCTGGGGTCGAGCGTCGGTATCAGCAAAGTCAAAACCCACGGCGAGACGGAGCGCTCCCTCAGCCGTGCCTTCCGTTACGACAGCAAGGTTTTGGTCGAGGAAGGGATCAAGGGGCGGGAGGTCGAATGCAGTGTGCTCGGGAACGACGAACCGCGCGCTTCCCTCCCGGGCGAAGTCATCCCCCACCGGGAGTTCTATGACTACCGGGACAAGTACATGGAAGGCAAGACGCGGTTCCGCATCCCGGCCGACCTTCCCGAGCCGATCATCCGGGAGGTCCAGCGGCTGGCGGTCGAAGCCTTCCAAGCGGTGGAATGTTCGGGGATGGCCCGGCTCGATTTCTTCCTCGAGGACGGCACGGGCAAGCTCTATGTCAACGAGATCAACACCATTCCCGGTTTCACCGAAATCTCGATGTATCCGAAGCTCTGGGGGGTCAGCGACCTGCCTTTCGGCCGGCTGATCGAGGAGCTCGTCCGACTGGGCCTGGAGAGGCACCGCCGCAAAAAGCGCTGTCTGGAGAGGCCGGACCGATGAGAATCCTGGGGATCGATTTCGGCGACGTCCACATCGGCCTGGCCTTGAGCGACCCCCTCGAGCTCACCGCCCAGCCCCTGCGTCAGTACCGTCTCCGCGGCGACGCCGAGAATGACGCTTTTTTCCGCGATCTCGTCCGCCGGCACGAGGTGGGTGAGATCGTCGTCGGCCTCCCCTTACGGATGGACGGCAGCTCGGGCACGCAGGCCGATAAGACGCGCGATTTCGCGGCCCGTCTGGAGAAGACCTCCGGGATCACGGTCGTGCTCTGGGACGAGCGCCTAACCACCCGCCAGGCAGTCGGCATCATGCACGAACAAAAGATCAAGATCAAGGTGAAACGCCGGGTCGAACACCAGATCTCAGCCGTCCTTATCCTCCAGGCCTATCTCGATTCCCGCCGCTTCAACAGCCATGCTCCGCAAGATCATTAAGAACGGGTTCGCCGTCGCCTCGATCGTCCTTTTCGCCCTGTTCATCTGGCTTGCGGTCTCGCTCTATCGTCCGCAGGCGTTCGAACCGGGGCAGGTCCATGTCGAGGTCGAGAAAGGGATGGGGGCGAACGCCGTCGCCCGGCTGCTCAAAGAAAGGGGGATCATCGGCGCCAGGCTGCCCTTTGTCGTCAGCTACCGCCTTTTTTTTCATCCCCGAAAGATCAAGGCGGGTGAATATGTCCTGACCTCTCCTCTGCAGACCAAAGAGATCCTTGATATCCTGGTCAAAGGAAGGGTCTATCTCCATCCCGTGACGATCCCGGAAGGATTGACCGCCCGGGAGATCGCCCCGCTCATCTCTCCCCTGCTCGCCGAAGGTGAAGCGGGCTTCATAAAGGCGTTCCGCGACCCCGGGCCTATCCTCTCCCTGGACCCCCAGGCCGAAAACCTGGAAGGATATCTCTTCCCCGAAACCTATTCGTTTCCCAAGAACATATCTTCTGTGGATGCTGTCCAGGCCATGATCGGTCAGTTCCGGACGGTGTTCAGCGGCGCCTGGGCGGCGCGGGCGGACTCCCTGCGGATGAGCGTCCGGCAGATAGTGACCGTGGCGTCGCTCATCGAAAAAGAGACTTCTCTCCCCGAGGAAAAGAGGCTGGTCTCTGCCGTTTTCCACAATCGGCTCCGGATCGGGATGAAGCTCGATTGCGATCCTACCATCATCTACGCGCTCAAGCAGAAGGGCCTTTTCAACGGGAACCTGACGAAAAGGGACCTGGCTCTCGATTCACCCTACAACACCTACCGGTACTCCGGGCTTCCGCCCGGACCCATCTGCAACCCCGGGAAAGAGGCCTTAGAGGCAGCCATCCACCCGGCCCCGGAAGACTACCTCTATTTCGTTTCTCGGAACGACGCCAGCCACCATTTCAGCCGGACCTTCGTCGAGCACCAGAACGCCGTCCGCCGCTACCAGAAAAAACGCTAAAAAGGCGAAGGATATATGGTTCGAAGTCACGCTGCGATTTCCGCAGCGAGCGGGCACTTTTTTTAGACCGGAGACTCGGATTTGAGTGATGAAGTCCATGATTTTTTCCCTTTTCGTCAGGTGCATGTGAGGAACAATGGCTAAAGAAACCCGTATGAGGAGTGAGCGGGCTGACGACCCACCAGCTGAGACCGAGGCGAAGGGTGTAGGCGAGGAAGTCCATCGACGACTGAGCGGGCATGGTTTCTCTCCGGAGGAGAGAAGAGCGAAGGAGGAGTTTGGAGTGAGGTTCCTCGCCGGGGAACCGAACGGGCTGACGAGCCTACACCCTGAGCCTCGCTTGCAAAATATTTCAATTCTGCTATATTAATTCTTCGTCTTTTTTATAAGAATTGGCATCCTTCTTGCACGTATTTTACGGAAATTGAGAACGCGTTTCCCGGAGGAGGAACAATGAACGCAAAAAAAATCATCGTCCCCGTTCTTCTCATCGCCCTGTCGGTCAGCCTGATGACTGGACTGAGTTCGGCGGCTCAGAAGGCCGAACAGGAGGAAAAAGTCTTCATCCCCAAGGAAGTGAAGGCGGATATCCAGGAAGGCCTGGCTTCCCGGCAGGGGCGACAGGATATTCCATTCACCATTTTCCAAAGCATCTACCTTCCCGCCCGGGAGAATTTTCATATCGTCTTCTTCATGAACATCAAGAATTCCGACCTCGGCTACGCGCCGGTCGCGGCCGCCCCGGCTGAAATGAAGGCAGGTCAGAAAGGCCCCCAGGAGACTCCCGTCCAGGAAGCCCCCGCGGAGCTCGAGGCCAGTTTCAACGTCTTTCTGCAGTTCAACCGTCTGGACAAAAACGGCGTGCCCGAAATTTTCAGAGAGGCTTACGTCCCAACCACCATCCGAGTGCCGGCCGCCGAGGCCGAAAAAGAGGAAGTCTACAGCATCGGTAATCCTCTGCCCGCGGGAGATTACGTCGTCGCCATAGCCCTGACCTCTATCGACCTGCAGAAGGTCGGGATCGCCTATCACGAGTTCACCCTTCCGGACGCCACCAAGTTCAGCAAGACGCTGGAGACCACTCCCATCTTCTTCGTCAGGCAATTTGACCAGATGGAAGCCGTGGAGCCGCGGACCGTTTTCCACAGGGGTTGTTTCACCTACGCCATACTGAAAGTTGTCCCCAACCTTGACCGAGTCTTCTCGACGGGTGAAAACCTGGACATCTTTTTTTTCATCTTCGGCGCCAAGCCCGATTCGTCTCAGCAGTATGACATCGAGATCGATTTCGAGGTCAAGAAGGGAGAGGAAATGCAGATCAAGTTCTCTCCCCAAACCTACACGACTCCCATGATCAGCCAACCCTTACCCATGAAACAGACGCTCAAGATCAAGAAGGGGGAGGAAGAGCGGATCGAACAGCGCGACCTGCCGGCCGGCAATTACACCCTGGTAATCACGTTGCTCGACAAGGTTTCCCAGAATACGATGGTCAAGACCGTCGATTTCGAGGTGAAGTAGGGACGGATTTCTTGACGAGCCCGGCTCGATGCCGGGGACTCATTTCTTGAGGTAATCCAGGAGCTGTTTGGCCACACCGGCCTTCTCATGGCCGGGCGCCAGTTCCAGAAATTTCTCCAGGCTCTCCACCGCTTCCTTGGTTTTATTCTGACCGATGTAAAGCGTCCCGAGCTGGTAATAGGCGTCCTCATAGTCCGGCTTGAGGGCAATACATCGGGAAAACGAATCCAGCGCCGCCACGCTCTCACCCGTGCTGACCTCACAGAGACCGAGGTTGTAGAAGACGTCCGGGTCATCGGCGCTCATCTCCAACGCCTTCCGGTAGAGTGTTTTCGCTTCTTCGTAGTTCCCGGCCTTGGCCAGGCTTTCGGCCAATTCTTTGTTCACACTGTAGGCGCTGGGGTTGAGCTCCAGAGCCCGGGCAAAGGCCGCCCTCGCCTCTTCGCCCTTTTCCATTTTCTTGTAGGCCAGGCCGAGGTTGAAATAGTAAGCCCACTGGTTCCGGCTGAGTTGGATCGCTTCTTCATAGGAAGCCGCCGCTTCGGGGAATTTATTTTCGCTGTACAGTTGGTTTCCTTTGAGAAAAAGCCTGTCCGATTCCGACATCGTCCGCTCCGCTTCGGCGGCGGCCGTCTCCAGCTTGACTTCGAACTTGGACGCTTCGGCGATGCTGACCTTGACCTCGACCGCCCGCGGCGCGAATCCCGCTTTTTTGAAGTTGATCACATAGAAACCCGGCATGAGGCCGATCTGGGTGAACCGGCCTTCCTGGTCGGTCTTCAGGTCGAATTTCTGCGACCCCAGCTTTGTCGAGACGATCGTCACCTCCACCTTTTCCAGGGGATTTCCGGCATTATCCGTGACTGTGCCTTCGATCCGGCCTTGATACTGGGCGCGGGCGGAAGCGGTGATCAACAGGACGGCGAACACAAAGACCATTTTTTTTAAGGCCATTTCGGCACTCCTTTCCATCCGTCAACATTTATAGCAAAATCTATGCCAAAGAACAAAACGGGGAAAAATGGGGACGGCCCGGTCAGAGGCGCGGGGGCTGTTTGACCGCCTCCCGGGCTTTTTCGGCCAGCGCCTTGACGGCCGGCTGGTTAGGGTCGATCTCGAGCGACTTCTGAAAAAGAGACAGGGCCTGGTCGGGCCGGCCCAGGTTGAGATGGCACTCTCCGGCCAGGTTCAGGACGCTCAGTTCCGTCGCCTCGGCGAGGAGCTTTTCCAGATAGACTAAGGCCGCGGACCAATCCTTGAGCGCGGCGTAGTCGGCCGCGAGAACCTTGGCGGCGTCACGCGATAGTCCCGTCGTCTCGAGAGGCTTGAGGACGGCCAGCGAATCCTGATGGCGGTCGAGCGAATACAGAATCTTACCTAATAGAAGCCGTGCGGCAGGATCGTCTTTGAGCTTGAGCGTCCGCTCGGCCAGCGTCAAGGCTTTATCGTACTGCCGGGTCAAGAAATATTCGGTCGCCAGCGCGGCCAGGTCCTGGGGGTTCGGAAAGGCCGGGTTTCCCTTGGCATAAACCCAGGGAAGAACCGGTACGGCCTGGGAAAGAAGGATAAAATTCTCCTTGGCCGTAAGGATTTTCCGGCCGCTCTCCTCGAAAAGGGAAAGCTCCGCCGAATAATAGCCGGGTTTGAGGTCCGCCAGGGAGACAGGTCCTGTGTCCAGACCTTCCCTGTCTTCGGTTATAACCTCGGTGAGGGCCTTTTTTTGGCTGAAAACGGCCGCCTCGGCATCGGCCGCTTTGATGTCGAGGAGGACCGTCGACCCCTCCGGAAAGCCCATTTCCCCGGTCCCATACAACTGAAGATAGACGCCCATCTCTGCCCGGGGTGGGAATTCATTCCGGGCGTTGACGAGATAATGGGTCCCGCCGAAGGTGAAGGCCCGCAAGGCCTGGGGCCAGCGCTCACCCAGTCTTTCCCGGTTGTGATAGAGGACCAGCGGGCCGGGCCGGATCCCCGCTTCCTCCTCGGGCACGGCGATAACGGCGCCGAAAGATGTGAAATCCTGGGCCGACTTGTTCTTGAGCAAGCCGAAGAGCCGGAAGCGTCCGGGAATCACGGGTAGGATGTCTTGGAAGGCGAAGACCTGGCGCTCGTGGGCCTTGTACTGGTCGGGGGTAACGGTCAGCGGGATCTCCTCGACCTTCTCGAAGATCGGGTTCCCCTCCCCGTCTTCCAGCCTCAGGACGAGTTCGAAGGACGCTTGGTAGCGGCCGCCGCGGTCGACGAAGTTGATCTTTTTCGGTTCGAGGGCCCAGTGGACGTAGGGCTGCCCGCCGTGCCGGAAGACCTTGGCGGTGAAACTGCTGTCGATGAAATTGTCGGTGTATTCCGTCTCCACATAATCCTTGTAGCTCAGATAGTTGCGGGCGTAGGCGTCGGAATACTGCTTCTCCGGCAAGGCCCGGACGCTGGCGAGGATGCTAGTCGAAGAAAAGGCCCCGGCCTGCAGGCGCTGCTCGCCGGGAAGGTAGCTGAGAGAGGCCCCGGCCAGCTCGCTCGAGACATCCTTGAGGACCTGGTAGGCCCGGTCGCGAGTGAGGACCCGGGCGGTCATGCTCGGAACGACCAGCGCCTCCGGACCTTCCACTCCCGGCGAATAGAGGCGATATTCGCCGAGTCCTTGGGGCTGGTAGAAGATGAGATAGAAATAGGCGGGAAGGCCGTATTCGATCGCTCCCTGGTAATACCAGAGCTCCACCGGCCAGACCTGGGAAAACGTGGTGAAGAACTGTCTCTCCAGGGGCTTCCCGAGGAGAAGATAGAAATATCCCCTCTCCGTCTGGCTTCCCCGCTTCGACGATTCCCGGCCGAAATTCTGGTCGGCGAAGCGGATCCTTTCCATATATTCCTTGTAGAATTCGTTTTCTGTGGTGTCGGGGTAGGGATCGCGCTGGCGCCAGAAGAAACGGATGAATTTATCCCGGTCGGCGTCGGTCCGGAGCCGGCCGAAGACCTCCCTTTCCGTTTTGGTGATTATGGGCGAGACATCTTCGAGCCACTCGCGGTAGCGGGGGGAAAGCCCGTTCTGAGAATAAAAAGGCAGGACGGTGAGCAGGATGAAAATCGCCGGGAGAACCATTTTCTTCATCAGCATCTTCACGTCTTCAAATTAGCACAAGGACGGTTTCGTTTCAAATTCCCTTCCTTGGCTTGACTTTGATGCTTGGCTTCATTATGTTGCCGGTTTCATTTTCGGGATGGATTTCGAGAAGAAGAAACTGGGCTCTCTATAAATCAGTAAATCGCCTGATATTTCAAATGAACCTGAGCAGAGATGATTTTAACTTATCGTGTAAAATAAATTTACGCATTGGGCGCAAAATTTCTTTCCCCGGAAGACAGGAAAATCTCGTCAGAACTTTATGCTAGGGGGAAAATCAAGAGAAGAGCAGAGGCCGTCCTCTGATCTCCCCGGATGGCACGAAAAATGCTGAATACAGCAGTGTCTGATATCCGGGTACAGGAGGTGCGAATAGGTGACGATCAAAACAGAGATGCTCAAGGGAAATGGAGATAGGTTTTCCCGCATCACAAAGATAAGGAGGTATGTATGAAGAAGCGGATGCTACTCGCTTTTCTCGCTTTCGTTCTCATCTTCCCTTCATTGGCCCTTTCTCAATCCAGGGAGACAGGCGCCATTCTTGGCCAGGTCTTCGACGCGCAAGGGGCCGCCCTTCCCGGCGTGACCGTCACCGTTTCCAGTCCCAATCTGATGGGCACCCGGTCCGTAGTCACCGATACCGAGGGGGCCTATCGATTTCCAGCGCTTCCCCCGGGAACCTACACGGTCAAGGCGGAACTGGACGGCTTCAAGACGGTCGTCCGTGAAAACATCCGGCTGACCACGACCGTTCGGCTGAGCGTCGATTTCAGCCTGGAACAGGAGGCCGTCCAGGAGGAGGTGACGGTCGTCGCCCAGGCGCCCACAGTCGACGTCAAATCGACTGAATCCGCCTCGGTCACTCTCTCCAGCGAGATCCTGCGGAATATCCCCTACAGCCAGTTTACCGCCGATATCGTCCAACTGGCACCGGGAGTCACCACCGACGACGTGGCCTATGGGGCCTCTTCGAACACCGGGATCGCCTACACCATGGATGGTGTTAACGTCGCCGACCCGGAAGCCGGCTCCGCCTGGGTCTTCCTGGATCACAACATCATCGAGGAAGCCAAGGTCATGGGTGTCGGACTGCCCGCGGAATACGGAAACTTCACCGGCGTCATCTTCAACCTCATAACCAAGTCCGGCGGCAACCAACTCTCCGGGCATTTTGAAGTGGACTACCAGGGCAAGGGGAAATTCTTCGTGAATGAAAACAATGATGCCTATATTGAAGATTTCCCGGAGTTAACCTCGCCAAAGACGGAACTCATGGATTTCAGCGGTCATCTGGGCGGCCCGATCAAAAAGGATAAACTCTGGTTCTATGTCGGCCTCCAGTACTACCGCACCAAGAATTTCCCGACCGGATTTCCGGAGCCGCTCGACTATAAGCAGCCGCACTCCTTCTTCAAGTTGACCTCGCAGATCTCGCCGAGCACGAACCTGATGGCCTCCGTCCAGGTCGACACCTATAACGGGACCAACCGCTCTCCCTTTGGGTTCGTCCACACTCAGCTCAGCCCGGACACCACCCTGACCCAAACGTCGCCCGAAGTCGTCGGCAACTTCAGCCTGACGAGTATCATCAGCTCCAAGTCCTTCTTCGACGTCAAGGGCGCTTTCTTCTGGGGCTACTATTACCTTGATCCCGAGAACGGCATGGACATCCCCGCCCACTTCCTCGAGGACCAAAACAAGTGGGTTGACAACGCCTACCATTTCGGCTACTACGACCGCAGCCGCTTCCAGGTCAACGCCAGCTACACCCATTACGTCGAGGATTTCCTCGCCGGCGACCACGACTTCAAGTTCGGCGTCGAGGCCGAGCGTTCCTACGTCCGGAACCGCTTCGGGTACACCGGCCCCAACTACACTTATTATTACGATTACGCCCAAGGAGAGCCCTACCTCGCCTATCAGTACGAGGGCTATGACCTCAACACCTACTACACTCGCCTGGAAGGCTTCGCCCAGGACTCCTGGCAGATCACCCCGCGGTTGAACGTCAACCTGGGCCTCCGTCTCAGCCAGAACTGGGGCACGGTCAAGGACGTGGACGGTGTCGTCTACAACACCTTCCGCCTGGCCCCGCGTGTCGGCTTCACTTTTGACGTCTTCGGAGACAAGACGACGGTCCTCAAGGCCCACTACGGCCAGTTCACCGAGGCCATGCTCTCCAGCTATCACGACCGGATGAACCCCGCCTCGGCTATCAGCGATTGGATCGCCTACTATTGGGATGGCGAGCAGTACGTCGAAGATTACCGGATCGTCTACGAAAACCTCTACAAAATCAAAGACGGCATCAAGCACCCCTACATGAACCAGTACGTGGTCTCTCTGGAGAGAGAACTTTTCAAGGACGCCTCGATCAGCGTCTCCTACATTAACCGAAACTGGAAGAACATCATCGGACAGTACGACCTCCTGGCCGATTACAATCCTGTCGACGTCTATGTCTCCGATCTGAACAAAGCCTTCACGATCCACGAGCGGACAGAAGAGACCACCGGCACCTACGAGTACATCATCGACAATATCGAGAACGGCCAGCCGTGGATCACGCTTGACCCCTACCGGAAATACTGGGGCCTGGAATTCCTCTTCAACAAGCGCTTCTCGAACAGGTGGCAGCTGCTCCTCTCCTACGTCTACTCCAAAGCCTACGGGACGATCGACAACGGATTCGCCGACGATATCGGCTACGGCGACCGGGACGGGCTGAAAACGGCCGATCCCAACTTCTGGATCAATGCCGACGGCAACTCCACCAATGACCCCACCCACATGCTGAAGGTCCAGGGGACCTACATCCTGCCCTTCGACATCAGCTTCAACGCTTACTTCAGGGCCATCACCGGAAACGCCTGGACCACCCGGTACAGAACCTCCTACTACAATCAGGGACGCGTGACCTTCTACACCGAACAGCGGGGCTCCAACCACTATCCTGTGCTGAGTCTCCTCGACCTCCGGCTGGAGAAGATCTTCACCCTGGCCCAGAACTATCGGCTCGGGGTGATCTTCGACATCTTCAACGTCTTCAACGAAGACACGGTCACGAACTGGGGGACAAGGACCGGCTACGACTGGGTCCAGGGCGATTATCCCTCAACCAGTGGACATGAACTCTACGGCATCACTCAGCCACGGCAGTACAGACTCGGCATCCGGCTGATGTTCTAGCAGAGGCACCTGCAGTCGCACAGGGGACGGTTCCCGACCGGAACCGTCCCCTTTTTTTTCTCGCCGTTTCCGCCGATCCTATAGCCGATTGGGGGACCCGGGGCGTGCCTCCGAGTATGCGCGCAAGGGACAGGAACTCGCCCGCATCAAATAGCCTCAACTCTCCACCGAACATCGGCGCATTGCCTGTCAGTCACCTGGGAACGGACAGGCGACCTCGAAGGTTCAGGGCAGTGGCATCGAAACCGCGCCCGTTTTCTCCCAGCGCGGAAAACGGGCTCGATTCGTCGTTCGCTCTTCTCTCTCTTTGGTCGAAAAACCGTGCCC
>JBAQGA010000228.1:0-22057 GCA_049287565.1 Candidatus Aminicenantales bacterium | reverse complement strand
GCGGCGGGGGCGGCGGCCAGCTGGCCATGACCAACTTCGCCAAGCGCCGGCTCGAGGCCGGGAAGATCAAAGCGGACCAGATCAAAACGACCGGCGCCCAAGTCGTCGCCACCCCCTGCCACAACTGCATCGACCAGCTCATGGAGCTGAAGAAACACTACAAGCTGCCGATCGCGATCAAGACCGTCTGCGAGATCGCCGCCGACGCCCTGGTCATCGAAGCGAAAGACAAGTAAGCGGCGATATTCATCCTCTGAAAAGATTGTCCAGAACCATCATAACGATAAAGCCCAGGATCACGCCGAAGGTCGCTTCCCGGTCATTTCCCCGGGAATGGGATTCGGGGATAATTTCCTCACTGATCACAAAAAGCATTGCCCCGGCGGCAAAGGCCAGCCCATAAGGAAGAAGAAATCTTCCGATGGAAACCACGGAAATGCCCAATAATCCGCTAAACCGGCCAGCAGGCTGGCCAGAGAGCCTGCTAAAACCATGTTCATTCTCGAAAAGCCCGAAAAAGCACTCCCAATATCAAAGCCGGCTTAAAAAAGAACAGCCGTCTCAGAAGGAAAAGTCAAATCCGACATAGAAAGACCGGGGTTTGGCCGGCCCATAGACGTAGCCTGAATCTCTGTCAATCCCTTTGTCCAAGTCCTTTTGATAGGAATTCGGGAGATTATATCCGCCCATGAAAATATTAAAACCACAACTTTCAGAAACGCGAAAAGGCCTTTGCAGCTTGATACTCAACACCCAGAACGGGTCTGTGGTTTCCAACCTATCGACCCCGATATATCCGGAATAGTGAGGGGCTTTCATCGATCCCGTGTATTCGAGCGATAGATCAACACTGAACAGCCTCTCATTTTTATAACTCAGGCTGGTGAACCCATAAAAATGCGGCGTTCGGAAAAATTCGCGCGATTGGAAATCGGGCTCCGGCTCGTCGAGGGCGCTGCGCTGCGCCGTCCAGCCCGAAGCGAGCGATATCTTCCTCCCCAGAATCAAGCCCAGCTCAACGGAAAATCCATAGACTTTCGCCCCCGATCCGTTGACTCTCTCTAGAATCCTGGCGTTTTCTATCCGGCTGATTTCATGCAGGATAAAGGTATTGGTCAACCGGGTGAAAAAGCCCTCCAGGCTGAATTGAATGAGATTCCTGCCGATTTGCTTTCCGTAATCAAACCCCGTGCTGACGTTGGAGGCTCTCTCTTCTTTAAGACCAGAGGAGTTGATCACCATCATTCCCTCTCCGCCCACCTGGGTAATGTGCAGGTCTTCATCAAAGACCTGAGGAGCCCTGAACCCTGTCGAGAATGAAGTCCTGAAAGTCAGCTCCTTGCTGGCATTCAAAAGGAAGCTCAATCTGGGAGTGACGATGATCCTCTCCAGAGCCGTATGCTTGTTTATCCTCACTCCGGTCAAAAGAGTGAAGATCTTGCTGATCTTGAAATCGTCCTGAAGAAAAAAGCCCGTTTCCTCGTAGGTTTCTTCGATGATCCGGTTGTAGCCGGTGGCGATATCTTTAATTTTATCCCTTTTGTACTGAATCCCGAGGGAAAAAACGTGGCCTCCGGCTTGATAATTGACCTGTCCATTGGCAAACAACAAAGGATTTTTGGTGGTCCCGTAGGCATTCGGGTCCTGATGGCTTCCATAATAGGTGTTTCTTTTGGCGTCCACAAGAGAAAAAGACAAGATGTAGTGGACCCTTTCCGAAAGAGAGTGATTCCACTCCGAACTCAAGCCCAGCTGGTCGGTCTTGATCCATTCGGCGGTGTTGGCTTCATGAGGCGGCTGATCGAAGAGATCGCCGCCTCTTCTTTCTTCAAAGATCCTAAAGAATCCCAGTTTGATCTTTCCGTTTAGCGTCTCGAAATAATTATAAAAATTCAGCCCGAAGGAGGTGTTGGAAATCGTCCCCATTTCAGAAAAGCTGTCGCCGTTGAGATCGACGGGCTCCCGGGTCTGGTAGTTGGCGAAGAGAAAAGCCTTTGTATTCAGGTCCTTGGATAGAACGCCCGAATGGAAGCTCAGGTTGGTGGAGGAATGTGATGAGATGGATTCCTGCAGGAGCTTCAGAGTGCTCTTGGTCTCCTGCGGTTCTTTGGTGATCACATTGATAACGCCGGCCACCGCATTTCCACCGTAAAGAGCGGATCCCCCCCCCTTGACAATTTCAATCCGGTCCAGCATTTCTACCGGAATCTGTTCCAGACCGTAGACACCCGTCATGGCGCTGACCAGCGGCGAACTATCGATGAGAATCTGCGTGTATTTCCCCTCCATGCCGTTGATCCGGACCTGGGTGAAATTGCAGTTTTGACAATCGTTTTCCACCCTGACCCCGGTCGTCTGGGTGAGAGCTTCGGCCAGATTGACGGCCGCCCGCTTTTGAAGATCGGTCGTGGTGATCACTTCCGTTTTGACGGGCGTTTCGGCATAGAGTTTCGGTGTCCTTGTGGCCGTGACAACGATTTCCTCCTCGATCTTCTTGATCAGGATGATCGTCTGGCTTGCCCGATCGTGATCAAAATCCATTTGGTCGGAAACGTAATCCATATAACCGTCGGCGTAGACCTCCAGGTGGAATCTTCCGGATGGAATCTGATTGATTTCATAGCCGCCCGACTCATCGGTTTCGACAGAGATCCCCAGCTCGGGTATGAGCACGACTGCTTTTTTGACCGGCTCTCCCTGCCAACCTTCCACCCTCCCGCGAAGCGAAAAAAACTGGGCCTGCCCATGGCGATGCATTTGGCGCTGTTGCTGCATCTCCAGCGCTCCGCTGAGCCGGCCGGCGATAAACACCATGAAGATCATGAAGATAAGAAGTAGATATGGCTTTCCTTTCATTTGCCCCTCCCCTAGCCTATAATTCCCCCCGGAAACGGACTTGTTTGCTTCCGAGGACCGGAAAAGACTATTTCAGGTTGATGAGCTTCTTAGACCTGAGGCGGGGAACGGGAAGAGGGATCAAGAACAAAAATGTATGAATAATTAGAGGATTCGACAATCTGGAGGATTTCAAGCAGGACGGGCTCGGCGAAATGGAAGAAATGAATCTGGCTGGTGGCCTGCGTCGATTTCAGCAGATTGCAGGCCGGACAGCCGTCGTTTTCGAATAGAGTTTTTTCCGTGTGGAAGAAGTTGACAAATGATGTGGTGAGAAGGAAGAAAATGAGAATGACCAGGTTGAAAATTTTCTTCTTCTGGTCAATCATCTTTTATTAAAATATAACACGCGATAATAAGAATGTCAATTTCCAGCGGGGAGCTCGGACGGACAGACATCGAAGGAAGCCGTGTGACAAGGCCAGGCTTTTCGCGTATTTAAACACTTTAAGAATGTTCGGCTTCTCCCGGGGATTATCGGTCCGTCAATTTCCTTAAGTAAAATGTCTTATTTTTGTATTTCACTTCAACCAGCTTGCCTTCTTTCATCAGCCTATCAACGACGCTCCAGTTGGCTCCAGCTTTCTTGAGAGATTCACAAACAGCCTCTTCCCGCATGGGGTGTACGGACATGATGTTCAACAAGTCCTCTTCGACATTCCCCGTGAAAGCGAAGGCGTTTCCTTCGTAGCCGATCAGAAGCTCTGTGTCGATCAATTTTTCGCTAAAAGCCTGATGGGCCAGGTTCAACGAATATTCGTCAGCAGGATGAACTCCCTTCTCCGCCGGCGGCCTGATGGGAACAGAAATATAGCTTTTCTTCGGTTTTAGCCCGGCCACAAAAACAGAGATTTTTTCGATCTCTTCGGGGCGGTCATTGAAACCCTGAATGAGCATGGTCTCCGTCGCCAACTCCCCCTTAAAAACACGGGCAAACTCAGAGACGCCTTCCAAAATCCGGCCCAGGCTCAAAGAGCCATGAGGCCTGTTGACTTTCCTCCAGACATCAGGGCTAAGGGCATCGATTTTAAGCGAAACCCAGTCGGCCATAAGAAGCTCCTCCCTAACGTCTGTTTTCCAGAGGAGAGAGGAATTGGTGATCACCGCGATCTTCAATCCGAGCTTCCTGAGCCGTTGGATTTCTTCGCCGAGATGAAGATCAAGCGTCGGCTCTCCGTCCGGGACAAAAGTGAGATAATCGATGGCCTCCCCCCGGCGACGGGCCTCCCGGACTTTGTCCTCGACATCCCGGAGAATCCTGCCCGGTTCATAGAACACGCCTCTCTCAAGCCGCAGTCTTGACGTCCTGCCCAATTGACAGTAAACACAGGAATACGAGCAGATCTTTGGCGGGATATTGTTGATCCCCAGACTTCGGCCCAGTCGCCGGGATGGGACCGGACCAAAAGCCGTTTTTTCGATGTCACCGTCCATGAACCACCGAACGAAAACCCCGAAACGGAATGTTAAGAGGTTGCCGCCGCCGGCCTGGGTTTGTATTCATACCATTTCTTTATGGCATCGACCGTGGCGGTGATAACGGGATAGACAACGGGAGAAGCGGTCAGCAACGGATGGGTCCCGATTTGGAGATTATCGATGTCCATATCCGTCATTCTGTTGAGAATCATGACAGAAAAGAGATTCACCAGTTCGCCCACGGAATCGCCTCCGGTCATCTGGGCTCCCAGGAGGGTATGCGAATGCCTGGCGAAGACGAGTTTGAGATACACTTTAGATGCACCCGGCAATTTCCCCGGGTGCCGGTCAACGGTTGTGGCTTCGCCGGTCACATAGTCCAATTTCATCTTTTGGGCGTTCTCCTCGGTCAGTCCGCTCGTTCCAAACGCCGTTTGGCCGATCTTGGTCGAAAAAGATCCGAGCACACCGATGAACTTGCGAATCGCCTTGATCTCGAACAGGTTTGTTCCCACAAGGCGGCCTTCCGACATCGCCGTGGAGGCCAGCATCACGGTGGAAAACTCGCCCGTAAAAAAATCAAATTTGGCGGCACAGTCTCCGATGGCAAAAATATCTTTATCCACGGTCCTCAGGTATTCATTGACCCAGATCCCGTGCTTGGGATGAGCCGCCAACCCAAACGCATTGGCCAGCTTCAGGTTGGGTTTTGCGCCCACCGAGACGATGGCCATGTCGGCGTCGATTTTCTCTCCGCTTGCCAGGGTCACTCCTTTGACCGAAGAATCTCCCAGAAAGGCGTCCACTTTTGCTCCGGTGATCACTTTCATCCCGGAAGCGGCCAGGATCTCTTCCGCTCTTTTCCCGAATTCACGATCCATGGTCGCCGGAAGAAGCCGGTCCATCATTTCCACAAGGGTCACCGATTTGCCGGCCTTGATGAGTTCATCGGCCATTTCGACGCCGATGTAGCCGCCTCCGATGATCAGAATCCTCTCTGATTTTTCGGCATATTCTTTCATGGAGGCGAGATAATCCCGGTCTTTCCTGACAACGAAAACCCCTTCTTTTTCGATGCCTTGGATCGGCGGCAAGATGGGACTGGATCCGACAGCTAGAACCAGTTTTTCATAGGAGATCTCTTCTCCGCTTCCCAATTTCAGGACTTTGCCGTCCTTGCCCGTCACTTCGTCGATGATCAAATCCGTTCCGCTGTTTTTGACCAATTCATCCGGAAGGATATTTTGGTCAACGGTCTGAAGGGATCGCATGATATAGGGAATGCCGCAGGGAATCATGGCGATCCTTTCCTTGCGGACAAGCGCGATGCGCTTGTCAGGGTACGTATTTCTCGCCGAGATGACACAGGTCACTCCCGCCGGTCCGCCGCCGATAACGACCACATCATATTTTTTCATTTTTGCTCCTTTCATACGGTAGAAATCATTGGTTTTTCCGAAAATAATCCAGGACATCTTGAAGATGACGGGAAAGTCTCCCAATGTCCTCCCTGGGCATTCCCGCGTAACCGAACCGAAGGCATCCAGGCGCCCCAAAAACAGAGGCGGGGATGGCGCTGAATTTTTCGAGTTCCATGGCTTTTTCAACAAAGGCCTTATCATCAACCTTGATCCATTCGGGCAATCTCACCAGAACGCTGATAGCTCCTGAAGGAAAATCCTTATCTCTGCCGGCCAGAGCAAATCCCTTGTCCTTGAGGATGGAGATAATGAGGCGGCAACGCTCTCTGAGCTCTTTTTTGACTTCGGTGATGATCCTGGGCGCACGGCCGTTTTCGAAATCGCTCACCTCTTCCCTCAAGAAATCAATCAGCACACGCTGGCCCAGAACATTAGGCGATGACGAGAAGGATCGAATCATTTTGGGCATCCAGGAACTCGCGAACGTTTCATCGGCACATAAAACGTAGCCCACTCTGGCCCCGGGTATGAGATATTCTTTCGAGGCCGAGCTGACCACCACCGTCCTCTCCGGCGCGAACGCCAGCATGGACTGGGGCTCACCTTTGTAACGGAT
Source organism: Candidatus Aminicenantales bacterium (assembly GCA_049287565.1). Classification (GTDB taxonomy): domain Bacteria; phylum Acidobacteriota; class Aminicenantia; order Aminicenantales; family UBA8522; genus UBA8522. Next base: position 15,706 of record JBAQGA010000228.1, on the reverse strand, counting down.
AAAATTGTAGACTTCGTCAGAAACGATAACGAGATCCAATTTCTCGGCCAGCTCAGCCAGCCCGGACATTTCCTTTTCGGTGAGGACATCTCCCGAGGGATTGTTGGGAAAGTTGAGCAGCAGGGAGGTGATCTTTTTTTCTCTGATCAGTTGTTCGACTTTTTTGAAATTGATTTTATAATCCGCATCGAACAGTGCGACGACGACGGGATTTCCCCCCGCATTCCTGATAATTCCCTTGTAGTTGCTCCAATAAAGAGACATCAGGCCGACATTCTGCTGGAAAGCAATGAGGTGCATGACAATCGCCAGCCCTTCCGTCGCCCCGGAGACGATGGCGACATGTTTCTTATCCAGTCCGTACGGAGGGAGTCCTAGCTTTCCCTTGAGATTGTAAGCCTTTGTCCAGAAGCAGGCGACTAAGTCCCTCAGCTCCTCGAGACCAGCGGATGGGCCGTAGAAAATCTCCTTCTCCGGAAAAATTCCAACCACCTGACCCTGGTCGCTGCGAATGAAATCTGGATTTGAAGCGGCAATCGTTTTGGCCCTGGCGGCGATGGCCGGAATAATGGGCTCCGAGATCACTGTCTGATGGATTCCCTCGGGCATCAATGACCAGATTCTTTTCAATAATGGAGAACGGTACTCCGGATTGTTTTTCATGGATCCTCCTCAAGGCCGAAACGAATCAAGGCCTTTTTGTTGCTTTCATGGCCAGAAATCCACCACGCCCGAAGCCCTCTCTCGGATCCTCTTTTTCGCTGATGTCCGGAGGAGGTTGAAACAAGGTCTGGCAGGCTTCTCGAAATTCCAGGCCGATTTTATTAAAAATGCCCAGCACTTCTTCCGGAGAGGGCGGATGGAAATATTGTTTGTGGGATGGATCCCGGGAATAATATTGTCCCCAGGCGCTGTCTCTGTCAATAAGGCCCAGGATCAATTCCCCGTTTCGTCGTACGGTCCTTGCCGCCTCGCTCAAGAAAAAGAGAGGATCATCGACGAATTCGATGACAAAGACGATTTGGACAAAATCAAACGATTCATCCCTGTAGGGCAGGCTCTCTCCTAACCCTTGAACAACCAGGATTCCTCGCTTTTTCGCCAACCGGAGCATATGGATCGCCGGGTCCAGGCCGAAGCGAACCCCAAGCGACACCGCAAACCGGCCCGTCCCCACTCCGATCTCGAGCCCGGCTCCAGAGGGCACAAGATGCTTCAAAGCCGCCAGCTCCGACTGGTAAAGCGCCGGATGCATGTCATACCAATCATCGTAGTCCTTCCAGGTTTTTTCGAAATGGTCGATTATCTGTCTTGCCATCTTCTGAAACACTTGTCCAGGGGACAAAAAGCGAAAACCGGCCGAAGACCAGGCGATCCGCTCAAAAATCAGGGATCTCGATGACTCTCCCCGTACCCATGGGAACATAATTTTCGCCGAACGCCTTTTTGAACATGGCGATCTGGGCGTCGCCGGTGCAGTGGGTGGCCCCGCATTTTTCGACCTTCAATGATTTAAAAGCAGCGATAATCTCCTGCATTTCGGCGTCTGACTTGTTTCCCAGGTGAAAACCGCCGAAGACAAGGCGGATCGGCTTATCGCAGATCTCCCGGGCGCGTTTAAGGATGTTTACGATCCCCGGATGAGAGCAGCCGGTAACGATAATGAGCCCTTTAGGCGTGTCGATGATCAGCGATTGCTCCTTGATCTCGCTGCCCATCTCCCCTGTGAGATAGACATCCCGGCAGATCTCGGTCGGTTTATCCACGGTCTGGGCCTTGGCCTGATGGTGCTCGATGCTGCGCCCGAATTCCTGCGGGAAGGATACCGGGTAGTAGACCGTGACCTCGTGGTTTCTCTCCAGGACGGCGGAAAGGCCGCCGGTGTGGTCGCCATGGTTATGGCTGATGACGACCTGGCCCACCTTTTTCAGGTCGACTCCCAGTACGTCGACGTTGTGCATCAGGATTCGAGGGTCGGTTCCCGTATCAAACAAGATGGTTTTTTCCGTCCCCTCAATCAGGCAGGAAAAACCCCAATCCGGCTTGGTCCCTTCCCTATGGAGATAGTTGTCATAAAGAATAGTGAAGCGGAGCGGTCGGTCCGAGGGAATATGACCTCGCGCCGCGCTATTGATCCTCGAGGAAGCGCCCAAGGCCAGAACGGCCGTGCAAAAGGCTAGCCATTTGGATATTGACGACATCGAAACCTCCTTTATTCAGTCTTCCGATAGTTCTTTTTCCAGAGAGCATTCCTCCGGTGAAGGTAATCCGCCAAGGCCCGGCGGAGCGTCTCGGCGGCGAGCTGGGCGCAGTGCACGTCGGATTCGGGGAGTCCGCCCAACACCTTCAGGATCTCGCCTGCGCTCACCGCGCCCAGGGCCTCGATGAGCAGTTTCCCGACCGCCAGCTCCGTGGCCACGCTGCCGCAGACGATCGACGTTCCGCAGCCGTCCGTTTGAAAAGCGCATTCGGTGATCGTCTCATCCTTCACCCGCAAAAACATCTCCATGGTATCCCCGCAGACTCCCTGCACCCGAGCGCGGCCGTCAGGGTCTTCGAGGATCCTGAAATTCCGCGGGTTCTGCCAGCGCTCGATCACGGCGGGACTGTAGATCCGCCGGACATCCGCCATGATCTGTTCCTGCAACTCGCGGGTGAACTTCTCGATTTCGTCGTTCTTGTCCATTTCCGTCATTCCCGGCGCAGCGGCGCCATCTCTATCCTAAGCGCGATCTCCCGCTATTTCAATCCCGGCCCGATTCCCTTTCCTTGAGAAGCTGGGACACAAGATCCCTGACGTCCTGGATCTCAAATCCGTAGAGCCGGCGGAGCCTTCCCAGGGTTTCATTCACCGGGACCCCCTCCGGAAGACCCAGCCTCATGGTGATCGTTCGGGCGGGAATGCCGGTGGCGTTTTCGAGGTTGCGAAGCGTCTGCTGACCCGTTATGGTGATAGAACCGACCTGGGCGTGGTGTTCTTCGTCCCGGAAATGCTCCGGCGCGGCGGACGGCACGGCGGGCTTTTCCTCGGCGCGGATATCGTCCTGTTGGACCGGCTCTTCAACCGGGGGCGGCGCCTCGCGCGGCTGGACCCACTGAGTTCTCTGGCCCTCTCCGGCGCCGACCCCGTAGGAGCGGTAGATATCGGCATCTTTGGGGGTGATCACCCAAAAAAGAAGAAGAAGGCCGAAGGGGAGCGCGGCGATCGATATCAGGGCTGGCGCCGCTCCTCTCTTAAAAATCTGCCGTGTTTTGGCCGTGATCCACCTCCAACTGAGGAGGAGATGGACGACCATCAGGACGACGAAGGCGATGGACAGATAAGCATGGATATCTCCCCATTGATGGCGGTGAAGCCCCAGGAAATACTTAGAACCCCCTGAGGAGACAGGGCCCTCCGGAATGACGAGGCCCAGCAGGATGCCGATGAAGGCCATCCCGATCAGGCAGATGAAAAGGAGCGCGTCCACGAGGTATCTCCAATCCGATTGTTTCATTTCCGAATGCCTCCTCTCTTAGGTGATCAGTTCAACCAGGGAAGACCACATCCTGCGAACATCATCCGCGGATGAGTTTGAGGTGTATTCCACATAGGGAATACCTCGGACGACAGACTCAGGGACAGCCGCATCGAAAGGGATCTTCCCCGCTACGGGAATCGATTGTTCATTGCACCATCTCTCGATGTCTTCGGAATTTTCCAGATTGAGATCGAATTTGTTGATACAACAGGCCACCCGGATCTTGAAATGCCGCGCTACGCCCACGATTCTCTCCATGTCGTGCCGACCGGAAGGCGTCGGCTCGGTCACGACAAGGGCCAGGTCCGTCCCCGTCAACGAGGCGATGACGGGACAGCCGATCCCGGGCGACCCGTCCATGATCACCAGATCGCGTCCCTCGCTTTCGGCGATTTCTCTGGCCTTTTTCCGGACCTCGGTAACGAGCTTTCCCGAGTTTTCCTCGGCGATACCCAGCCGGGCATGAACGAAAGGACCGTATTTTGTCTTGGAAACATACCACTCGCCCGAAACCTGGGTTTCCATTTCGACGGCCTGTTCAGGACAGATATGAAAACATAGCCCGCATCCTTCGCAGGAGAGGGGTTCCACAACGACCTTCCCCTCCCTGTCCTCGAAGAGGGCGTCGTATCGACAGAGCGGCAGGCAAAGGCCGCAGCCGGTGCATCTCTCCACGTCAATTCGGGCTTTCTGGCCGCTCCTGAAAATGTGCCGCTCCTGAATTTCCGGCTGGAGGAGAAGATGGAGGTTGGCGGCGTCGACGTCGACGTCGGCCAGGACGGCGTTCCGGGAGAGAGCGGCAAAGCAGGCCGACATAACGGTCTTGCCGGTGCCTCCCTTCCCGCTGATGACGACGATCTGCTTCATGATCCGACTTTTCCGATCTTCTCGAACAGCTCCAGAAATTTCTCGCGGTATGCCGGGAACGCTTCGAGAACAGTTTGTCCCCGCGAGTATGCCTCGGCGATCTTCCGGTCGAAGGGAATGGTCATCAGGACGGGAAGCCCCTCCCGGGCGCAGAAATCCCGGACCTCTCCGTCTCCATTGCCCAGGGATGCCCTGTTGATCACGACCCCGCAGGGGATCTTCATCTCTCTCGCCGCGCCGGCCGCGAGTTCGAGGTCGTGAAGGCCAAAAGGTGTCGGTTCGGTGACGAGAAGACAAAAATCGCTGCGCTTGAGGGACTCGATGACGGGGCAGCTCGTCCCCGGCGGCGCGTCGATGAGGACGGTCCGGCTCGGGTCCAGCTTCTTTTTGAGAGCCCGGATGAGCGGGGGCGACATGGCCTGGCCGATATCGAGCCGGCCATGGACGAAACGGATGTCGCCGGCCCGGCCGGATTCGATAACGCCGATCCGTTTTCCGACCTCCCGGATCGCCTTTTCCGGGCAGAGAAGGTAGCAGGCGCCGCAGCCGTGGCAGAGCTCGGAGAAGACGAGGACGGCGCCCTTGACGACCGCCAGGGCATTGTAGGCGCAGACCTCGGCGCAGCGACCGCAATAGGTGCAGAGGCTGTCGTCGATCTCGGGGATGGGCGTGAAAACCTCCCGGCTCTCCTTAATCTGAGGTTTCAGGAAAAAATGGGCGTTCGGCTCCTCGACGTCGCAGTCCAGAAACTGGACAGGATGGTCGGGCTGAAGGGCCAGCGCCAGATTAACGGCGATGGTTGTCTTGCCCGTGCCTCCTTTCCCGCTGGCGACTGAGATAATCAATGATGAACTCCGCCGGCTCCTCGGATCCGTCCTACTTCGCCTGACGAAGCGCCTGATCGAGGTCCTCCTTCAGGTCTTCGTAGCCCTCGCAGCCGACCGACAGGCGTATCAGGTCGTTGCTGATCCCGGCGGCCTTCCTTTCCTCTTCGGACACTCCGGCGTGGGTCATGCTGGCCGGATGCTGGATCAGGCTCTCGACTCCGCCGAGGGAGACGGCCAAAGTGCAGAGTTTGACCGCATTGATCATTTTCCGTCCCGCTTCGAACCCGCCATTGAGCCCGAAGCAGAGCATCGAGCCGAAACCCTTCATTTGTCTTTTGGCCAGGGCGTGCTGAGGATGGCTTTCCAGGCCGGGATAGTTGACCCAGCTCACCTCCGGATGGGCTTCAAGAAACCGGGCCAGCTTCGCGGCGCTATCCTGGCTCTTTTCCACCCGCAGGGCCAGCGTCTTGACCCCACGGAGAACCAGCCAGGCCTGATGCGGGTCGATGGTCCCGCCCATGAGTGTAAGGACCTTGCGCAGACGCTTGAAGTGGCTCGCTTCTTTGGCCACGATTATTCCGCCGACGACGTCGCTGTGACCGTTGAGAAACTTGGTCAGGCTGTGGATGACGACATCCGCTCCCAATTCCAATGGATTCTGGAGGATAGGACTGGAGAAGGTGTTGTCGACGACGAGAAGAATCCCTTTCTCCTTGGCCAGCTCGGCGCAGGCCCGGATATCGGTCAGGACGATGGTCGGGTTGGCCGGAGTCTCCACAAAAAGCATCCGGGTATTGGGCCGAAGAGCATCCTTGATTTTTTCGATATCGGAGGTATCGACGAAGGACGACTGGACGCCGAACCGGGACAACTCATTCTCCACGACCGTCCGGGAGGGTCCGTAGACCGCGTCGGTGCTGATCAAGTGCGAATCACGATCGAGAAAGGCCAGGTAGGTTGTGGTAATAGCCGCCATTCCCGAGCCCGTGGCCAGCCCGCCGTAGCCTTTTTCGAGGATGGCCACGCAGTCTTCCAGCGCTTTCGTCGTCGGGTTGCCGATGCGGGTGTAGATATAGCCATCCTCCCGGCCCTTGAACAGGGCGGCTCCCTGCTCGGCATTCTCGAAGGCGAAGGTAGATGATTGGTAGATAGGAACAGAAACTCCGCGGAAGAGGGGATCGGGATGCTGGCCGGCATGAATCACTGCGGTGAAGAGATCGTCGTTCTTATTGGTCACACATTCCTCTTGAATGGTATTTTCCCTAACAATCCAGCCTCGTATTCAAGGCGGGTTCAATCCCGCCGGCAGGTTCTGCCGGAGGAGCAGGGCGGCGCGTCACAGCGCTCGTCTTTTCCGCAGCACGTTTTTCCCTGGCGGAAGGACGAACCTATCACGACGGCCGCCGGAGAGGAGATCATCTTTTCCAGATTTCGGCTCCGGCAGTGACCGCAGGCTAATTCCGGGTCCGGGTGTGTCGACCGGGCCAGAACTTCCATAGTCCGGCCGCAATCCCGGCATCTGTATTCGTATATGGGCATAGAACTGAAAGGTCAAACGGCTCGAGCCAGTTTTCCCCCGCATTTGGGACAGGTCATCTGGACGCAGGGCACCCCCCTCTTGTGCGGAACCCGGGCCCCGCAGGAGGGGCAGCTGCACGAACCGCCCAGCCCGAGTCCCTGTCCTCCCATCCGGCCGAGGCCGCCGCCCCGTCCCATTCCCTGTCCTTGTCCTCTTCCTTGGCCTTGTCCTTGTCCTCTTCCTGGCATCTTAACCTCCTTTAATTGTAAGACTCCATGATGGCCCGGTCTTCCTTCATCAGGTCGCCGGCCAGCTGCTCCATGTTCGTGTTTTTCCAGAAGGGCAGCCGGGTATGCACTTCCAGATATTTCAAGGGGATCGGGTGAGTGCCGACGACCACAGGAAGCTCATAACGTGTTTCGATGAATTCCTTGAATTGGCGGACGCGGGGGCAGGGGGGATAGCCAACGACCAACCCGGTGGCCAGATGGATGACCTCCGCCCCGTTCTTCTTCATCTCTTCCGGGACGTACTCGACATTCCCGCCAGGGCATCCGCCACAGTAGGAGTAACCGACCACCTCGACGGGTTCGTCCTTGGGATAGCGGGCGAATCCGCCCACCCGCTCGCGCACGGCCCGGAAGCATTTCCCCCCGCCGCAGGATTGATAACGTCCGCAGATGATGATGCCGATTTTCTTCACGATGGTCTCCTCCTTTCCATTCTCAAGGCGTCTTGTCGTTCAAGATCTTGTCCACGATCCCCTGGAAAGCTCTGGCCGCCTCGGAATCAGCCTGATAGACGGCGAAGGGCTTTCCCTCGTCCCCGGAGATGACGATTCGAGGGTCGAGCGGGATCCTTCCGAGAAAGGGGACGTTCAAGTCCGCGGCGGCCTGCTCGCCGCCGCCCATCTTGAAAAGGTCGATCCTCTGGCCGCAGTGCGGACAGATCATGCCGCTCATGTTTTCGACGATGCCCAGGATCTTCAGGTTGAGTTTCATGGCAAAGATCACGGCCTTCCGCGAATCCAGGACGGAGACTTCCTGGGGTGTCGTGACGATAATGGCTCCTGTAGCAGGGATCAACTGGGCGACCGACAGCGGCTCATCTCCGGTGCCGGGCGGGGAATCGATGACCAGCCAATCCAGGTCGCCCCAATCGACGTCCCCGAGAAACTGCTGGATGACCTTCATCTTCATCGGTCCCCGCCAGATCACCGGCATGTCCGGATCCTGGATAAGAAACGACATGGAGACGAGTTTTAAATTTTCGTTGATCTGGACGGCCTTGATCGCATCGGACGAGATCTCCAGCTTCTTGTCCTCAACTCCGAGCATCTTGGCCAGGTTGGGACCATGGATGTCCACATCCAGGAGACCGACCTTCCTGTTTCTCAGGGAAAGAGCCAATCCCAGGTTGGCCGCCACCGTGCTCTTGCCGACACCGCCCTTGCCGCTGAAAACCAAAATCCTGTTCCTGATCCGGGCCAGCGCCTTGGAAACCTTTGCTTCTTCCTCTTTGACGGCCACGGCTTATCTTTTCGTTAACTCAGCAATGGCCTCGCGGACACTGCATCTTTCCACGGCAACGACCCTGATGCCGGCGGAGTCGAGGACTTGCCGCGCATTCGGCCCGACCTGTCCGGTCAGGACAGCCGAAATCCCCTGGCCGGCGACAAACTGGGCGGATTGAATGCCCGCGCCGTGGCCGGCCTGGGAGTGAGGATTATCAAAGGATTTGAACTCCAGGGTGCTCGGGTCGACGATCAGAAAATAAGCCGCCCGGCCGAAATTAGGGTCGACCTCAGCCTCCAAGTCCGGCCCTTTGGCGGTCACACAGATTGTTCCTTCGATAAGCGTTCCCGCCTCGATCTTTCCGGGAGACACCTCATGTCGGTAGGCCTCTTCCTGATGATGCCCGTGATCACACAAGTCCTCCCCGGCCTCGAGCTCCTCCCGGAGGAACTTCTCGATCACCTCATCGACCGGGCCTTGGACGCCGATCAGCGTCTGGATATTCGCAGCGGCGAAAAGGCCCTGGGCGCGGGGGCCCATCCCGCCGGCGATGATGGCGCCGACTCCCCTCTCTGATAGATACCGGGGGAGAAAACCGGGTTGATGCCCCGGGTTCGGAATTTCCTGACGGGCCAGGACCCGTCCATCTTGAATATCGACGATGGTATAGGTCGGGCAGCGTCCAAAATGAGCGGAAACAAATCCGCTGTCGGTTGAAATGGCAATCTTCATCGGCAACTCCTCTGTATCTTTCTGTCAGCGCGATTCGATTCGCCTCATCAAAGAGAGAACTATTTTTTTTTCCTCTCCAGGGCGGCGATTCTCTCGGTGATGTGAGTCATCTGGCGGTGGAGATCCTGGGCTTGTTTTTTCAGCACCGCTAGCTCATCCTCCTGGGACATCCGTCCGGGCCCCGGACCCTGGCCGGGCCAATTCGGGGGAAAGAACGGCCCGGGCGATCCCCTTCCCTGCGACCCGGCCATGCGCAGGCCTCTTCCCCGACCGGCGCCGACTCCCTGACCCATACCGTAATGGGGAGGGACATCCGGCCCGGCGGCCTCCCGGAGCTCCCCGCCAGAAGCATATTTTCGAACGGCCTCTGAGACGGGCCCGGTGACGCCGACGACGACCTTCACGCCGGCCGCCTTCAGGGTCTGGAAGGCATTCGGACCGCAACTTCCCGTTAAAACGGCCTCGACGTTTTTTTGAGCCACGAGCTGGGCGGCCTGGATCCCCGCCCCGCTGGAAGCACCGACATGAGGATTTTCCACGGCCTCAAACTCCATGGTCGCTGGATCGACAATCAGATAGAACGGGCAACGGCCGAATCTCGGGTCGACCGGGCTCTCCAGATCGGGAGAAGTAGCGGAAACGGCGACTCTCATTTGTCCTCTCTTTCGAGCGCTTGGATCCTTTCTTCTATCGCCTTTAGTTCATCCCGGATCTGCTGGGCTTCCGCCTTCAGAAAATTGAGCTCCTGTTCCGGCGTCACCTCGGACGCTCCCCAGGGGTCAAAGGGACTGGCGAATCCAGGCATCGGGAAACCAGGTGCCGGCGAAAACGGGACCTGCCCCTGCTGCCAGGCCTGGTCCATCTGGGGGGTCGGCCATCTGCCGGACATCAGGTATTGAGCGCAGGGACCGAGGCCGGAGGGACTTCGCCCCATCCAGCCGGGGGAATAGCCGAAGCGCATCCAGCCCGGAAGGCCCGTCAGCTCGTACATCCGTCTGTGCCTATTCTGCATCTTTTTTCTCCTTCTTGGACTTGCGCAATTCTTCCAATCTTCGCTGGATTCTCTCCAGTTCTTCCTCGAGGAACTCGGCCTGCTCAGTCAACATCGCCTCCTCCTCTTCCCGGCTCGGCCGGCCAAAGGGAGGCCAATAGGGAACCGGGAATCCGGGATGCCACCCTGTCCACTGAGCAAAGGGCGGCCAGCCAAACCAACCACCGCGGCCCATTCGATAAGGCATATCAATCACCTCCTTTTCCGCTGACGCGGAAAATTTCAGTCCCGCTCGTCCGGCGCCGGCGAAGCGCCCTGGCCAGGATACGGCTGACCATAAGTCCGGCCGAAGACCGGCGGATAAGGGGAATACGGCGTTCCTCCATAATAGGGGTACCAGAAGGGAGTCATTGCCGAATAGGGATAATCATAAGCTCCCCCGATCCAGGGCCGGCGGAATCCACGCCCGCGGCCAAAGCCCATTCCCCTGCCGAAACCTCTTCCAAACCCGAAACCCCGGCCAAAGCCCAGACCCGGCCCGGGAAACATGTAGCCGGGAGCCTGAAATCCGGAGCAATAGCCGAAGCCCCGTCCTGTCCTTGGTCCCATTCCCCAGGGACCTGTTCGATCACCTGCTGGCATGATATTGACCTCCTTAGTCTATAAAACCGGAAGACTCAGCGGCATTTTTCGCACAAACCCAGGAATTCGACGTTGTGATCCTGGATCAGGAAGTTGTGCTTTTTCGCCAGAGTCTCTTCCGTTTTTTTTACCAGTTCCAGCTCCTCCTGGACAAAGTCGCGATAATCAATGATCTTTCCGCAATTGGTGCAGATCAGATGGTGGTGATGATTTTTTTCCCCCTCTTTCCTGAGCTCATAACGACCCTGCCCGTCGCCCGAAGTGACTTTTTGCACAAATCCCAGCCGATGGAGCAATTCCAGTGTTCGATAAACGGTCGTCAACCCGAGACCGGGATACATGGCATACAATGCGGCGTAGATTTCCTTGGCGCTCATATGTCGGGAGGAGCGGCTCAGGAGGCCGAGGATAATTTCACGGGGCAAAGTCCAGCGCGAGACGTTTTCCCGAAAGCGGTGCTGCCAATGATGACGTCCCGGCAATTCACGACCTCTTATAGATAATGATAATCATTTTCATTAATAATATACTGCTGATCATCTCCCTTGTCAAGAGAGAGATGATTTTTTTTAAATTTCCAATAAGGAAAATTGAGTGGCGTTGAGGCCTAAGTCGCTTTCTCCCTGCCTTCTTCAGAGGCCAGGTATTTGTCGCCCTGGACCACAACTAGACCGGCTTCGACGAGATCTCTGAGGCTGCTCCTCACCTTGAAAAGAGGAGATCCCAACCGGGCGGCGATCTCCTCGGCTGCGAGAGGAATCTCAAGGCTCTTCAACAGGGCCTTGGCCGAGGGAGAGATGGTTCCGTCTGGATTAACGCAGGCCATTGGCTGACTCCTTCACTTCAAGTCCTTCTTACTGAAGTACCAGTCCGTGCGCTCGATGTTTTTCTCTTTCATCCTCTCCTCGGCCATTTCCTGGGTCTTGGGCGTAGGAACGATGACCTTGTCTCCGGGACGCCAGTTGGCCGGGGTGGCCACCCCGTTCTTGTCGGCGGTCTGGAGGGCCTGGACGAGCCGCAGGATCTCGTCCATGTTCCGGCCGGTCGACAGCGGGTAGTAAATGATCGCCCGGATGATCTGCTTGTCGTCAATGACAAAGACGGCCCGCGAAGTCTCCGTCTTGCTCTCTCCCGGCATGATCATGCCGTAGAGAGTGGCGACTTCCTTGTTGAGGTCGGCGATGATCGGGAAAGTGATCTTCTTGCCGAACTTTTCCTCGATGTTCCGGGCCCAGGCGATGTGTGAGTAGACGCTGTCGATGCTCAAGCCCATGAGCTCGACATTCATCTCCCGGAGCTTGGGGTGGATCTCGGAAAAACCCAGGAACTCCGTCGTACAGACCGGCGTAAAATCGGCCGGGTGGGAGAAAAGGATTAGCCAGGAGCCTTTGAAATCCTCGAGCTTGAGGACGCCGTGGGTCGTGACGGCCTCGAATGGCGGCGCCGGGGAACCGATCCTCGGCAGGCCCGACACGGGTTGAGTTGCGGTTATGTTATCCATTTTTTATACCTCCAAAATAGATTTATGGCTCTGAAGTCCTCCGCCTCTGACACTGAGGGCAGAGGCCGTGAAAGTCAACCTGGCTGCGGATGATCTCGTACCCCATTTTTTCCTTGTCGGCTAAAACCGGGTTGAATTTTTCCGGGATGTCCACGATCTTCCTGCAGCGGACACATATGCCTGAATTTGTTAACAGTCCCATTCCCTCCCCAATTTCTACTATAGTCCTAAGCTTCTATTCTCTCAACCGGGCCAAGGTTTCATAAAGGACGGGAACAACGATCAGCCGGAGCAGGATGGCGAAGAAGAACCCTCCGATGTAGACCACGGCCAGCGGCCGGTGGAGTTCCGCCCCCGTGGTGACGATCAAGGCCAGCGGCAGCACGGCTACGATCATGACCATGTCCGTCATGAAGATCGGCCGGAACTTGGTCAGGGCGCCCTGGACCACGGCCTCCCGGAGAGACTTTCCCTGACGCCGTAAGTCGTTGATCTTGGCCATCAGGATGACGTCGTTCTGGACGCAGATGCCGAAGAGCGCGATCAGCCCGATCGTCGAGGAGACGTTGAGGGTCTGCCTGGCGATGAGAAGTGCGAGGATTCCCCCAATAAGGGTTGTCGGAATGTTGAGGATGATCAGCAAGGCCTGCCAGATATGGCCGAACGATGAGAAGAGGACGATAAAAATGATCAGGATGACGATGAGCATGAGAAGGCTGAGATGCTTGAGTGCCCGCTGTTGGCTTTCGAATTGTCCGCCGAAGGTCACGAAATAACCCGGGGGAAGAGCCACCTGGGTGTCGATCTTTTGCCGGGCTTCCTCGACGAAGCTTCCGATATCCCGTTTGACCACATTGCAGAGGATGATCTTCCGCCTCATCATATTCTCCCGGAAGATCGTCTGCGGCCCTTCGCCCCGGCGGATATCGGCCAGCTCCGAGAGCGGGATCCTCTCGCCGTTCGGCGCGCTGATCAAGAGATTCCTGATCGCTTCCTCATCATTCCGGTATTCCTCGGGAAGCCGGATGAGGACCGCGGTCACCCGGTCGACTTCATAGACGTCCGTGGCCTCGATCCCGTTCAGGGCGGTCTCGATCGTCTCGGCCACCTGGGCGACGGAAATGCCGAATCGGGCCAGGCGTTCCCGGTTCAACCGGATGATGAGCTGGGGAACACCCGTCGTCTGCTCGATCTGGAGATCGGCCACGCCACGGACCCCGGCGACGACATTCCTGACCTCCTCGATTTTATCGTTGAGGATATCGAGGTCCGCTCCAAACAGCTTGATGGACAACTGCCCCTCGGTCCCGGTCAACATCTCGGCCAGTTTGTTGGAAATCGGCTGCTCGAAGATGTAGGCGATTCCGGGCAGCTTGTCCAACTCCAGGCGCATGGCCGCGGTGATTTCCTTGAAGCCGCGCTTCCTTTTTTCGAGCGGAAGAAGCTCGATGAGATAATGGCTGTGGTTGACAGGATGGAGATGCTCCGAGGCCTCGGCGGTACCCGTCGTCCGGGAAACGGAGACGACCTCCGGAAAAGACAGGAAGATCTTCTCGATGCGCGTCCCCATGGCGACCGATTCTTCTAGGGAGGTCTCGGGGAGCATCACGGTCGAGGCCAAGATCGAGCCTTCATCGAGCGGGGGGACGAACTCCTTCCCCAGGAACGTATGAGCGATGAAGGCTCCGATGATCAGGAGGATGAAAACGGTGATGATGACTTTCTTGTGGTCGAGAGCCGTTGTGATGATGCGATGATACTTTTCGGTCAGGAAATCCGTCACCGGGTTTTTCCTGTCGGTGATATGCCTCTCCGTCAGGAAGGCGGAGGCCAAGACGGGTTTCAGGGTGATGTTAATGATGAGAGAGCCGAAGAGCGCCGCGGCCACGGCAAAAGCCGTCGGCCGGAACATCGCCCCTTCGAGGCCCTTCAGGGTCAAGAGGGGGATAAAAACCAGGATGATGATGAGGTTGGCGGAAAAGAGATATCGGCCGACCTCCTTGGCGGCCTCGGCGGTGAGATCCAGGGTGCTCCCTTGTCCTTTCTTTTCTTTCAGCACCCGGAAGATGTTCTCGACCATGATGATCGATCCGTTGGCCACCTTGCCGATGCCGATGGCCAGCCCGCCGATGGACATGACGGTGAGACCGACGCCGAAGATATTCATGAGGACAAGGGCGATGAGGATGGAGAAGGGAATGGTCAGGGAGGCGATGAGCGAGCTGCGCAGGTTCCACATGAAGAAGATCATGACCAGGATGATGAGGAAGGCCCCTTCCAGCATGGAGATCTCGACGTGGCTGATGGACTTCAGGATCAGGACGGACTGATCATAGAAGGGCTCGGTCTTGATCCGTTCGGGGAGGTCCCTGGCGATCCGGGCCAGGGCCTCCTTGATATTCTTGATGGCGGCCAGGGTGTCTCCGCCGTATTGTTTTTCGATGGTGACATAGACGGATTCCTTGGCGTTGTGGCTTCCGGATTCCCGTCTGAATTTCGGGCCGACCTTGACCTCGGCCACATCCTTGACGTAGACGGGGACGTTGTTCCTCGAGGTGATGACCGTCGTCTTGATATGATCGAGGGTTTCGATCCGTCCCAGGCCTTTGATCAAGACCTCCTGGGCTCCTTTGCTGATGACGCCTCCGCTGAAATTCCTGTTCGAGTTCTCGATGGCCTCTTTGACCTCGTCGATGGTGATGTTGTAATTCTTGAGCATTTCCGGCTTGAGGGAGACCTGGAACTGTTTGACGAAACCGCCCAGGTTGATGATGAAAGAGACGCCGGGAACACCCTGCAGTCGATAGCGAATCATCCAGTCGGCCACCGACCGCAGTTCCATCGGGTCGACGTCCTCTCCGGTGACGGCGAACTCGAAGACCTCGCCCATCCTTGACGAAACCGGTCCCAGGATCGGCTGGGTGGTACCGATGGGAAGCCGGCCGGCGATGAGCTCGAGTTTGCTCGAGACGATCTGACGGGCCCGATAGATGTCCGTTCCCCAGTCGAACTCGACCGTCACGACGGAATCCCCGGTCGTGGATTCCGACCTGACCCTGGTCACTCGGGGAGCCCCCGAGAGCAGGCTTTCCAGGGGGAAGGAGATCAACCTTTCCACATCTTCGGAGGCCATTCCCGGGTTTTCGGTGATGATCGTGACCAGCGGAGCATTGAGGTCGGGATAAATGTCCTTGGGCATCTGGACGTAGACGATGACGCCCCAGATCGAAACGAGCCCGATGAGCAGGACCGTCAAAAGCCTATGCTTCAAAGCGAAATCGATGATTTTGTCAATCACGGCGTTTTCTCCACAGACATGGTCATTTCAGGTCGGTCCTCAGTGGACTCCGGCTTTCTTCAAAATCTCGCCGTAGAGTTTGGACTTCAACTGATAATTCCCTTTGGCAACGACTTCCTCGCCTTCCTCCAGGCCCGCCGTGACTTCCACGTCGCCATTCTCTTTTGTTCCCGTCTCGATCAACCGGGGGAAGAATTGATTCCCCTGCTTGACAAAGACCAGCTTGTCGTCCTGGTCATCAAGAATGGCCTCCTGGGGAAGGACCAGGGCCTGGGTCTGATGATTGAGGAATAC
>JBAQGA010000227.1:0-10661 GCA_049287565.1 Candidatus Aminicenantales bacterium | reverse complement strand
GGTTGGGACCATCCCCGTCGACCTGGAGTCGAGCAAGCGCGAGGCCATGAAGCTATGTGTGGATTATCTGATGAAGGGCCGGGCGATCATCGCCCTCCAGGGCCGAGGACGGGTTGTCCCGAGTGCTCCCCATCCCTATGTCACTCCCTTCCGGCGGGGAGCTTCAATCCTGGCCTATATTCTTTACGACGAACACGGTATTTCCATCCCGATCACCCCGCTGGCCATGTTCGGTACTCAGAAGCCCTGGGCGATTCCGAGCCGGATCAAAGTGAGAGTGGGGGAGCCGATGTTTATCCGATCTTATATGAGCGGCGATTTCAACCGGACCGTTGAGGAGTTCAAAGACGCTCTCGAATCACGGGTGAAGTCCCTTTTTTACGAGTTGATTAAGGCCTAAATACAGAACTGTCCGTCCTTGATGATCATCCTGCCGGCGGAGCGGGCCTACTCCCGGCCTTCGTAACGGGAGAGGATATCGTTGTTGATCTGCATGAACAGGTTATAGTTGATCTTGACCTCTTTTTCTTCCCGCAGCTTGCCGATATAGGCCTGGAGGAATCTGTTCTTTTTGGCTTCGAGGTAGTTCGTCAGCTCCGTCTGCTTGTTCTTCTCGAATTCCTCGCGGTCGACCTCTTTTCGCTCCAGGACCCGGAGCAGAGCGTACCCGGTGGCGAACTCGATAGGAGCGCTTATCTCGTTGAGGGGAAGGGAAAAGGAGAGTCGGTCGATCTCCGGGCTTTCTCCGATGACGCCCAGGTACTGCTCTCTCTTGTGCTCGGCGACTGACTTGTATTCAAGACCCAGCTGGGAGGCCGGCTCTTCCCAGTTCTTGCCGTCCAGCTTGGCCCGGGCCTCCTGGATTTTCTGAAGAGTGATCTCCTTCTGTCGGCTGGTCCGGAAGTCTTTCTCGACGTCCTGTCTCACCTCCTCAAACGTAGCCGGCCTCGGGGCTTCGATCGTCTCCAGCTGGACGATTCCGGTTCCCGTGAAGGTGTAGATCGGAGATGAAATTTCTCTGTCCTTGAGCTCGAAGAGCGCCTGGGCGATCGATCCCGCCGGGTCGAAACTCTCCAAAGCCTGTCCCTGTTTCAACAGGCCGGTGTTCCTGAGTTTCAGTCCGATCCTCTGGGCCGCCACGTCCAGGCTCTTCTCCCGGCCGGCGCTCTTTTCGAGCTGGCCGATCCTTTGGGCGGCCAGGTCCCTAGCCTTCTGGTCCTCGATGATGCCCTTGATGCGGGTCGTGACCTCATCCAGCGTCGGGGTCCTTTCCGGGTTCTTTTCGATGACCCTGAGGATGGCCAAACCGTCGGTCGTCTCGATGACTCCGCTGAGCTCACCGGAGGACAGCTTGTCGACCTCCTCCTTCTCCTGGGCCGGAAGGCGGCGCCATTCGTCGGTACCCCAGTCGCCGCCGTCTTTGGCCTTTTCGTCCTGGGAGGATGTTCTTGCGACCTGAGCAAAGTCGATTCCCGCCTTCAAACGGTCCAGGATGGCCTCGGCATCCTTCTGCAGGAGGGCCTTGTCCTTGTCTGCAGCCGAGAGAAAGATCCGGCCGACCTTGACCTTCTCCGGTTCCTTGAACTGGTCGAGGTTGTCCCGGTAGTATTTTTCGATGTCCGCCTCGCTCACTTCGATCTCTTTCTTAAGTTCCTCGGTCTGCAGGAAAACGTACGCTCCCTGCCGTCTTTCGGGCAGGGAATAGCGCTCCTTATTTTTCTCGAAATAGGCCCGGATATCCGCCGACTGGAGCTCCTGCTCGTAGGGAACCTTGCTCTCCTCGAGCAGGAGGTATTCGATCTTGGCGTTTTCGTTCTGCTTCCGGTAGTTCTCCCAGAGCTCCTCAGGAGCGGCAGTGATCCCGGCCGTGAGGACCTGGATCACCTTGTTCAGGACGATCTCCTCCTTGAGGCTGTCCTCGAAGTCCGAGATGGACGTCCGGTTGTAATCCAGGATGCGGCGGTACTCGTCGTAGCCGATGAACTTCCCGTCCCGCTGGAAGAGAGAAACGATGCGGTCCCGGATCTCCTGATTGGAGGCGCTGATCCCCATCTCCCGGGCCTTCCGGACGAGCAGTCTCTGTTGGACCATCTGTTCGAGGACCTGCTGAGGGATGTTGAGCTGCTGGATGAAACTCTTGTTCAAGGCGCGGAATTCCTTCTGCAGGGCTTCCAGCCGGTTGCGCAGGGCCTGATAATACGATTCGGTGGCAATGCGGTCCTTGCCCAGGAAGGCGATGGTCTCCTCCTGGGACTTTTCGCCCAGCCGGCCGGCTCCGCCCCAAATAGCAAAGATGGAAATGATGAAGGTGGCGATGACGATCCACAGAGTGGGGGCCAGGGCCTTGACATTCTTTCTCATCGTCTTTAGCATGATCTTACCTCAAACACACGCTCGGAGTTTCTATCGGTCAGAGAGCTCAGGGCTCTTTCAACAGCTTCCGGGCGATCACCAGCCGCTGGATCTCCGAGGTTCCCTCGTAGATGGAGAGGACGCGGGCGTCCCGGTAGATCCGCTCGATCGGGTACTCCTTGGAATAGCCGTAGCCGCCATGGATCTGCAAGGCCAGGTAGGCGATCTTGTTGGCCGCCTCGGAGGCAAAGAGCTTGGCCATGGCAGCCTCTTTGGTGAAAGGCAGCCCCCGGTCATAAAGGTCGGCCGCGCGGTAGGTGAGGAAGCGGCCGGCCTCGACATGTGTCGCGATGTCGGCCATCATGAACTGGATGGCCTGGAATTCGGCGATCTTCTTGCCGAAGGCCTCGCGCTGCTTGGCGTAGCCGACGGCCAGATCGAGGGCCTGTTGAGAGAGTCCAACAGCTTGAGCGGCCACTCCGATGCGGCTGCGGTCGAGCCCAGAGAGGGCGATGGCCGCGCCCCGGCCCTCTTCCCCCAGCCGGTTCTCTACCGGCACCCGGCAATCCTCCAGAGCGATCATGGCGGTCGGGGAGGAGTGGAGCCCCATCTTTTCCTCGATCTTGGATATCTTAAAACCGGGAAAGCCCTTTTCTACGATGAAAGCGCTCAGCTTCGCCGTCCCGTCGGCGCTTTTAACCTGGGCAAGGATGATCAGGGCATCGGCATCGTTGCCGGTGGTGACCCAGGCTTTGGTACCGTTGAGGATATATTCCTCGCCCGACCTCACGGCCTTGGTCCTAAGGCTGACAGCGTCCGAGCCGGCCTCCGGTTCGGTCAGGGAAAAAGCGCCGAGGATCTCGCCCCGGGCGGCCGGAGGAAGGTACTTCTGCTTCTGCAGGTCCGAGCCAAACCTTAAAATAGAGCCGCAGAAAAGCGAGGCATGCACGCTGACGATTATGCAGACGGTCGCCGAAACCCGGGCCAGCTCTTCCAGGGCTAAGATGAAGGAAAGATAATCGGTCCGGCTGCCGCCGAACTCCGGAGGAACGGTCATCCCCAAGATCCCGATCTCGGCCAACTGGGTGATGATCTCCCGAGGAAATGTGTGCCGCTCCTCGCAGACGCCGATCCTGGGCGCGATTTCCTTCTGGGAGAAATCCCGGACCAGTTCCCGGAGCATGATCTGGTCTTCGCTCAGTTCGAAGTTCATCGTTTTCTTCCCGGCCGCCGCCCTTCTCTTTGAAAAAGAGGCAACAGCCGATCATAAGTGCCCTCCAGGTCCTCGGTCAGAATCCGAGTTTGGCTGATCAGGGGCATGAAATTCGAATCGCCGTGCCAGCGGGGTATGACGTGGAGATGGAAGTGGTGAACCACCCCGGCGCCGGCGCTCTGGCCGAGATTCATGCCGGCGTTGAAGCCGTGAGGATGATAGGTTTTTTTCAAGATCCTCAGGCTCAGCTGGAGAAACTCGGTCAGTTCGGCGTTGGCCTTCCGCGGCGCCCTCTCGAAGGCGGCCGTGTGGCGGAAAGGAGCGATCATCAGGTGCCCGGGTGTATAGGGAAACTTGTTGAGGATGATGAAGTTATGTTCTCCCCGGTGGAGGATGTAAGCGGCGCGGTCGTCCCGGACTTTGAGGGCGCGGCAGAAGATGCAGCCCCTTATCCGGCAGACCGTCCTCACGTATTCACCTCTCCAGGGAGCCGCGATGTATTCCATCAGGAGTTGAGCATCTGCTTGAGCAGCTTGCTGGGCTTGAAATAGAGGACTTTCTTGGGAGGGACTTTGACTGGCTCTCCGGTCCGAGGGTTCCGTCCGGCGCGCGATGTCCGCTTCCGGAAGCGGAAGCTGCCGAACCCCCGGATCTCGATCTCCTCGCCCCGTAGGATAGCTTCTTTGATCGACTGGAAAAAAAGGTTGACGCCCTCTTCGGCCTCCTGCTTGGGGATGTCCATTTCTCTGGCGATCTTGTTGATCAAGTCCGCCTTAATCATTTTTTCCCTCCTTTCCCTTGCCCTCTTTTTTCTGGGGTGCTGATATTCTTGAGCTGGTCCCTCATGATGTCGCCCAGAGTGTGTCTTTTATCCTGGGTGCTCAGGAATCTCTGGTATTCGAGTTTTTGCATCTCGATCTGGGCGAGACGGAAGCTGAGGGAGAGCTTTTTTCCCCGGGGATTCATCTTGATGATCTTGGCGTTCCTCTCTTCCCCGACCGAGAAGGCCTCGGCTGCGTTTTCGATCTTCTTTTCATCGAGCTCGGAGAGGAAGACCACACCCTCGATTCCCGGGGTGATCTCGACGAAGACGCCGAAATCGGCGATCCGGACGATCCGAACCTTGACCAGGTCGCCGACCTTCTGACGGTTGAAAAAATCCTCCCAGATGTCGCCCTCGAGCTGCTTGATTCCCAGGGAAACCTTCTGCTTCTCGACGTCGATGTTCAGGATCACGGCCTCTGTCTCCTGCCCGACCTCGAGTTTGTCTTTGACGTGTTTGATCTTCTCCCAGGAGATGTCGGATATGTGGATGAGGCCCTCCACTCCCGGTCCCACTTCCATGAAGGCCCCGAAATCGGTGATGCTGGTGATCTTGCCTTTCACCCTCGCCCCGGGGCTGTATTTCTGGCGCAGAAGCTCGAGGGGATGGGGCACGGTCTGCTTGAGTCCAAGGGAGATGCGTTTCGACTCAGGATTGATATCGAGCACGGAGACGAGGACCTCCTCCCCGAGGGAGAGGAGCTTCTTGGGATGAACGAGCTTTCGAGACCAGGACAGGTCCGAGATGTGGACCAGACCCTCGACTCCTTTCTCGAGCTCGACAAAGGCCCCGAAATCGGTCAGGCTGACCACCTTCCCTTTGACCTTCTGGCCGACGGAGTACTTATCCAGGACGGTCTTCCACGGGTCTTCGGTGAGCTGCTTGTAGCCGAGGGAGATGCGTTCGTCCTTCTCGATGAAATCGAGGACGACGACTTCAACCTCCTGGCCGATCTCGAAGAGCTCGGAGGGATGACCAATTTTGCCCCACGACATATCGGAGATGTGGAGGAGACCCTCCACCCCGCCCAGGTCGATGAAGGCGCCGAAGCTGGTCAACGACCGGACATGTCCTTTGATCTTCTCCCCTTTGACCAGACGGTTGAAGACCCTCTTCTTTTTCTTCTCGCGCTCGTCGTGGAGGAAGAGTTTACGGGAGAGGACGGCGTTCTCGGTCTTGCGGTCGAACTTGATGACCTTGAACTTGTAAATCTGGCCGAGGAGGCTGGTCGGCTCCTTGACCGACCTGATATCGGCGTGGGAGTCCGGCAGGAAGGCATCGAGGCCGACGTTGACGGTGTAGCCGTTCTTGATTTTTTCGGCGATTTTTCCGCTGATAAAGCCATGGGTATAGAAGGCTTTCTCAAGATGGTCGAGGGCCCGCAGACGGTCCGCCCTCTTTTTGGAGAGAAGGAGATAGCCCTCCTTGGCATCCGTTCTTTCCAGGATGGCCTCGACCTCGTCGCCGGGCCGCAACTTCTTGAGGTCCGTGTCGATGAAATCTTCGACCGGGATGACGCCTTCGGACTTGAACCCGATATCCACCAGCACACCGGTCGGCGTGGCCCTGATCACTTTGCCCTTGATGATCTTGCCGGGCGTGATCTCCTTGGCGCTGAACTGGTACTTGTCGAGCAAATGTTCGTAGTCTTCGGAAGAGATTTTTTCCTCTCCGTCCGCCTGTTTTTTTAGCTCTGCCATTGGCTAATCGTCTCCCTTTGCGATTGGCGTTCGAAGCTCTTTCTGATTCTGGCCACGGCTTCCTCGATGGCCTCGGGTGGAGTCGACGCTCCACCGGAGATGCCGATCCTCTTCGCCCCTTTCAATAGGCGCGGTCTGATCTGACCGGCGTTTTCGATGAAATGGGTGTTCGGCAGCACCCGTTTGGATACCTGAAAAAGCTTGTTGGTGTTGGAGCTTTTCTTGCCGCCGACGATGAACAGGGTGTCGACCCGGGCGGCCAGTTCGGAAGTGGACCTCTGCCGGGTTTGGGTGGACTGACAGATCGTGTTATAGACGGTGAGCTCTCCTGTCCGTTCGAGGAGAGCGGCTACGACGCGGCCGAAGAGGAAGAGGTCCTGGGTCGACTGCGCCAGGACGGCCCGCTTTTTTTTGGACGGTAGACAACGGGCCTGGTCCTCGTTCTCAACGATCTTTCCCCGGCCGTGGCTGTAGCCGATCAAGCCCTTGATCTCGGGATGCTCCGGATTGCCGACGATGATGATTTCCTCGCCCCGTCTGGCCAGGCCGGCGACGAGCTTCTGGATCTTCTTGACGATGGGACAGGTGGCGTCGATGAGCTCGATCCGTCGCTTTTTCAGGGCCCTGTAAACCTCCGGGGCCACTCCGTGTGAGCGGATGATGACGGTTCCCCCGGGGATCGCCTTGGGATCTTCCACCGCCTGGATGCCCTTTTTCTGCAGATCCGCGATTACCCTGGGATTGTGGATGATCTCGCCGAGAGTCAGGACCCGGCCGGATCTGCGGCGCCGGGTGCTCTGGACGATCTGCAGGGCCCGTTTGACGCCATAACAAAGTCCAGTATTCTCAGCGATAATGATTTCCATTTTTTCTCGGCGGAAAAGCAATGGCATATACTATCCAAAGGGCCGCCCTTTGTCAACCCTAAGTATAGGAAATATCTAAACTTAGGGGTATTTGCGATGACCGAAATGACTTCGCTCCCAATCAGATTTTTTACGCCGTGAGGCTCGGGGTATATGGTTCGTCAGCCCGCTCGGTTCCCCAGCGAGGAACCTCGCTCCGACTCCTCCTTCGCTCTTCTCTCTCTGCGCTCGAGAAACCGTGCCCGCTCAGTCGTCGACGGACTTCCTCACCAATACCCCTCGCCTTGGCCAAAAGAAAAAAAGTGTCGTCAACATACATCATCATCCAAACCCTTCAACTTTGGCAACAAAATGGAAGTGGCTGCCCTCGAGGAGCGCTTCGCGAAGGCTAAACCTTCTATGCTCGCTCTAGCCATTTCGGTCATCGTTGGTGTATCAGGTAGGGGGGTGAAGGAACGCCCCTAAGCCGTTTTGCTGGACCTCGGCCGGCGGCGGCATTCCCTCGACCTCGATCGTTTTGTCCGGCTCCAGCTCGGCCAGGCTCCTAAGCAGGGCGTCGATGGCGGCCAGATGCCGGGCCACCCGTTGAGAGAGAGGGATGCCTTCCTCACCGTAAGGGACGAACAGCCAGCCGAGCCGGGCGGCTCTGGCGTAGAATTTGTCCCGGCCGTCGACGATCAGCGATGAAGATGGCCGGCCCTTGAGCCTTCCGTGGGAGGCGTTGGGTGTTTCGAGGAGAAGGGCCTTGATGCCGGCGTGGTCGCCCCATTCGCGATGGCTTAAGCCGCGGAGGCTGGCCGGCGAGGCCTCCAGCCGGATTTCGAGCCCTTCAGCCTGGAGTTCCAGAACGGCCAGGGCGGCCAGCTCTCCGCTGTTCTCGTGGAAAACGATGGCATTGATAACCGGGTATTCGGGCGCCGATTCGTGAAGGTCGATGGCCATGTCGAGGCGCTCTTTGCGGATGAGTTCCATGATGCCGAAAGCGATCCTCTCGGTGAGATGGCCGTCGGCGTGTCCGGGATAGCAGCGGTTCAGGTTCCGGGATTCGTTGCCGGAGAGTTTCTGTCCGGCCGGGTTGATATAGATGGCCGGGTCGGGCCACTGATCGACCGGATTGGTCAGCCGGGAGCCCAATCGGAACAGCCTCGGACCAGCCGGTGTGGGGACGGAGAAACGCTGCGGATTGCCCTCCTGCGGATCGCTGTGGGTGAAACCGCTGGCGTTGGCCCGGGGAATGATGAAAACGTTGCCGCGCTCTGCCCGGATGGTCTCGATGAGGAGGACGGCTGTGACCAGGCCAGCGGGCTCGTTGGGATGCGTACCGCCCAGGACCAGGAGATTTCCGCCTTTCTCCTTTCCCCGGAAAATGTATACCTCCGTGTCGCCCGGCGAGTTTTTGAGCGCCGGGAGATAATCGCTCAGGCTCTTTATCTCGCTCAAGCCGGCACCCGGGAAGATCGGTTCCGGCCGGTGCATGCTGATAAAGCTTTTTCCGGAGAAGACGCAGAGGAGCCCGGCCAGGAAGAGGAAAAGCGCGGCCGAGCAAGCAGTGCCTTTGATCTCTTTCATTGGTCACTTGACCAGGAAAAGCCGGAGGAGGAAGAGCGTCAGGACTAGGGCGGCCCCCGCCTGGCTCCATAATTTTTTCCGGCGGACGAGATACCAAAGGAGATGAAAGCTCAGATAGAGAACGATGAAGTGGTAGAAGAAGCGTATCATGACCATTAGATCACCTTATCCAGAAGCGGAGCCAGAAGCAACATCCCGATTCCGGCGGCCAGCTGGAGGAACGCCGGGAGAAGACAATAGCGCAAGAGCTTGAAGAAATTGGCCTCGCCGACCACCTGAGCGGCGAACCGGGCCGAGATGGCAGTAGGAGGGACGAGGTCGCCCAAGCTCGCGATGGCGGACAGGGAAGTGGAGGTCAACAGGGCGTTCTTGCTGATTAGGGCGAGGATGAAAGGGATCCCCAGTATCGACGCCGAACCGAATGTCGAGACGCCGCCAAAAGCCGGAAGGCTCAGGGAGATCCCGAGGTAGAGAAGGAACGAAGGGAGCGAAAGGATGGACATGACGGTCCAACCGCGGGCACCCGTCATGGTCATGATCTGGATGAACATACCGACACCGACCAGGATGGCCAGAATGGGCAGGGATTCATCGATCGCCTTCTGCGTGACCTTGAAGATGTTGACCGGCCGTCCACTGAATATGCCGACGATGGCGGCGACAAGGAAGACACCGGGGATGCCGATATCGGGAACTCTGCCCGCCGTTGTTCCGGGTGCGATCATCAGGAAGATCAGCACGAGAAAAGGAACGGCCAGACGGAGGCGGTACTTCGGGCCCAGAGAAGGCGGCAGGACGGCCATCATTTCGGTCCGGCTGATGACCTTCAGGTCCTTATGGCCGATGACCAACGGGATGACGACGGCCAGCGGGATGACCAGAATCAGCAGCGGCAGGGTGACGCCGACGTAGGGCATGTCCACGCCGCCCCCCATGATCATGATCAAAATGTTGACCGGCGGGGCGATCATCCCCAGGATCCCTCCCATGGCGATCAGGGCGCCCGTCTTGAGCCGGGGCAGCCCGAGCTTCATCATCACCGGTGCGACCAGCGGGCCGGAGCTGAGGATAGCCGCCGTCGAAGACCCGGTCAGCATTCCCGGGAACATCAGGATGACCATGGCGGCCAGAAGGAGAAGCGCCTTGCTGCGATAAAACGTCCTCAGCATGAGTGCGGTCACCGTGTCCAGGATTCCAGCATCCTGCAAGACTTTGATGAAGATGGTTGCCGTCAGGATGATCAGGATGGTATCGAAGTAGCCGAATCCGCCTTCGACGAGATGGCGGAGGCTGGGTCCTTCTCCGGCAAAAAGCGCGCCGGCCAGGGCGGAAAGGGCGAGGGCGATACCGATCGGGAACTTGGCGGCCATGGCCAGGACGATGAACACGGCCACCATGAAAAGGAAGACGAGCCACTCCGGCATCTTTTACTTCCTGATCGGACCTCTAAGAAACTATCGAAAAATTTTTTGCAATGGAGCCTGGGCATCGGCCGGCTTGTCGACCTCGATCAGGACGATATTCTGCGGCCGGCAGAGCCGGGTGAAAAATCCGTCGCCGTTACCCGACTTGGTGACGATAAGCATCTTGGCCAGCGGAAGGATTTCCGAAATAAGGTCATCGGTCTGTTGGCCCCGGCGGGCTTCTCCTCCGAGATGAAGGCAGAGTATGGGAATCCGTTTCTTCTGGGCGGTGGCGGCGAGGTCTAGGACTCTGGCTCTCTCCTTGTCCATATCCAGCCCGGCGGCACCGAGACCTTTGAGGCTGGCTCCCAGGACAAAGACGAGCGTTTTCACGGCCTCGAGGTCCTCGGAAGTGGCCAGCTTGGAAAGGGAATAATCAAGGCCTGCCCGTTTGGCCAGGACGGCGGCGATCTGGACATCGGCATTCTGCCCGGCGGAGGTGATGAGCAGCGGTTGCTCGAAGATTCCGGTGGTCTCCTGATGGCGGGCCGGGATCGTTAGGCCTCCGATAAAAAGTCCGGACATAATGAAACTCATAAAAATCGCATTTTTCATTCTTTCCCTCTTTCTTTCCCTGCAACTCGCCTCAGGGCGGACGGGGCTGCTATTTTTTTATTGCCGATGGCGAGGGTTTGGGTGAGGAAGTCCATCGACGACTGAGCGGAGGGTTTGGGG
>JBAQGA010000226.1:0-15295 GCA_049287565.1 Candidatus Aminicenantales bacterium | reverse complement strand
CTACACCGCCAGCCAGGCAGAGGTTGTCGGAATCGACCAGTTCCCGGGCGTGGCGGGCGATCTTTTCCATGATCTCTTCCAGCACCTTCTGGATCGAGGCCGCCAGATCCATGTCGATGGGACGGATGGGGGTTTCGGGCAGGCGCCGCGGCGCACCGAACAGTCTCTCGAAGCGGCGATCGGTCATGGTCAGGCCGGTGTGGTAGCTGAAGTACTTGAGGTTGAGGCGGAAGGATCCGTCTTCGCGGATATCGATCAGTTCTTTCTTGATCACGTCGGCATACTTGGGTTCGCCATAGGGGGCCAGTCCCATCAGCTTGTATTCACCGGAATTGACCTTGAAGCCGGTGAAGTAAGTGAAGGCCGAATAGAGGAGGCCGAGGGAATGGGGGAAAGTGATCCGCTTGCGGATCTCGAAATCATTGTCCCGGGCCGCGGCGATGGTCATGGTGTCCCATTCGCCCACGCCGTCGATGGTGATGACGGCGGCATCGTTGAAGGGGGAAGGGTAGTAGGCGGAAGCGATGTGGGCTTCGTGGTGGGTCGGGAAGAGGATGGGGATGTCGTTGTGGCCGATTTTTTCCCGGATGAACTCCTTGATGAAAAGCTTTTGCTTAGCCCAGAGCGGAACGGCCGACAGAAAGCTGCGCAAACCACGCGGGGCAAATTGCATGTAGGTGGACAACAGGCGCTCGAACTTCAGGAAGTTTTTTTCGTAAAAGACAACGTAATCGAGGTCTTGGGCTTTGACGCCGGAATAGCGGAAACATTGTTGCAGCGCCCTCGCCGGAAACCCGGAATCGTGCTTTTTCCGGGAGAACCGTTCCTCCTGAGCGGCAAAAACAATTTTCCCATCCGACACCAAAGCCACGGCACTGTCATGGTAGTAGGCGGATATGCCCGCTATCAGCATGACGACATTATACCAAATGCCGATGCCAATAACTATCTCAACACCCTCTTTTCAGGGGGAGATCCCTGTGCGATTTCCCGCGTTCTTGAGTTTCCCTCGTGCTTCCTGGCTTGCTTCTCGGTTTCCCAGCTCGATTTGACATCCGTTCACGTTATGATTTATATGAAAATCGATTTCAGTGATGTCGGTGGTTATTCATTCACGGAACGATTTATCATCCATGACAATGGGGCGCCTCGGCGGCCGGGCTCAGGCCGCGTTTTTCTACCTCTGTCTCACCGCCGGCGGCTGGCTTTTCGGAGGCCTCAAGGCCGCCTTGGTCCTCGTCGTCCTTATCGCCGCATGTAACCGCATTCTCGGTTCGGCGACCGCGGGCCTGGGAGCATCCGGGCCGACGGCCTTTTCCCTGACCGTCCGTTCCCTCTTGAGCCTGGGGCTCTTTCCCTTCATCTGGCTGATTGGCCGGCTGCTGCCCGCGCCCTGGCTCGTTCCGGTGCTCGGCGTCATCCTCGCCGCGGGGCTGGCGTTTTCCTTCAGGGACCGCCCCCCCGCGCAGACACCCGAAAAGCGGGACTACGCGGGCATGATCTTCGTCCTCGCCCTCGTCGTCACCGCCACCCGCCTTCCGTTCTCGAAGATCGGGTATCCGATCGAAGGAAGATACGCTTATCGGGCCTATTTCAGCTCGGACTACCTGAAGCATTTCTCGGTCGTCGAATCACTCAACAACGGCCCCATGCCCCCGCAAAACCTTTATTTCGCCGGGGAGGCGCTCCATTATTACTGGTTGCCATATGCCCTTCCCGCCGTCGTTGCAAAGGTCGCCGGTTCTGCACCAAAGGCCTTGTTTGCGTTCTCTTTCACGGTCAACTTCCTCTTCCTGTTCCTGCTCCTCCAGGCCGGACAGCGGATCTGCCGGCGGCGCCCCTGGGTGCCTTTCCTGGCCGTGCCCCTCGTTCTCGCGCCCAGTTTGGAGGGTTTCTATCTCTGGGCCGGGCGGGCGCGTTTGTCGTTCACGGCCTTCTTCGCGGAGGGCCGCTCGTACAATATCGACGGCCTAACCCGATGGCTCTGGAACCTCCCCCAGATCGACACGTTGCTGAGGTCCCTCTTCTATACGCCCCAGCATCTTCTCAGCCTCGCCTTCCTCCTTCTCTTTCTTGTCTTCGCCGCAGAGGAGCGCGAGCGGCCCTGGCTTCTCTCCCTTTTCCTGGCCATGAGCCTCGCCTCAAGCTTCTTCGTCGGCGGCATTCTTTTCCTTTCCCGAGCCCTCTTTGTCGTGGCCAGGGAAGCTCCGCGCCTCTTAAAGCGCGCCCTCTCGGTGGTCGAATTCTTCCGGAAGCTCGGACGGGAATTTCTCCTGCCGCTCCTCGTCCTCGCGATCTCCATTGTCCTGGGGATGGTCGCGTTCGCCGGGACGGGTATCGTCCTCAAGCCGGTCGGCCCAATTGAAGCCGTCATCCTCCTGGGCCTGAATCTCGGCCTGCTCACCATCAGCGGCACCTGGGGACTCCTGGCGGCCCGGTTTCCCTCGCGGGGATTTGTCGCGACGCTGCTGGCCATATCGCTCGTTCTGATCCTGGCCGTGCGGATAGCCAATTTCGAATCGGATATCTCGCTGAAAGCCGGGCTCATCGTCATCCTGGCACTGACGCTCCTGACATGCCGCCTCGGCAACATCCCCGGCCCCGGGAGGTTCGCGGCGCCGCTGGTCCTGCTTATCCTCGGACCAGGGATGTTGACCGCCGGGCTGGATATCCGCAACTCGGCCGACATCAGGAACGTGCGTTTTACAAGTTATGTCGGGTTCGAAGAGATGCGGATGCTCGAATGGGTCCGGAAGAACGTCCCGGCGGGACGGGTTGTCCAGAACTATCCGGCGGCCAGGACCTGGAATCTCTCCGCGATCCCGGCTTTCTCCGGTCGTCCCATGGCGATCGGGGACCGCCTGCACGGACAGATCTTCCAGGTCCGGCCGGACGCCTACAAAGAACGGCTCGAAATCCTCCGTCTCGCCATCGCCGGACTCCCGGCGACCAGGCGAGATCTGAGGGGCCTGGGCATCGATTATCTCTTCTGGGGCGAGGACGAGCGTCGGTACTTCGGGACAGACCCGGCCGGCCTTTCTGTGGCCTACAGAACGGGCGGGACCGTCCTCTATGCCGTCGGCCCCGAATAAGGTCGGAAGATGAAAGGAAGCGAAGGAACGCGGAAGGCCCGGGCAAGAGGCCTGGGGCTCGCCTGCCTCCTCGTAGTTGCCGCCACCGTGAGGCTCCAGCATATCAAGGCCGACCCGCCGGTCCTCCTCCCTTCGATCTCCGGGAGCGCGGGCATCTATTTCGACGAGGGAATCTACTGCCACAACGCCCGCAACAGAATCCTCTTCGGCCAGTGGATAACGGACGAATGGAACCCCCTCGTCTACAATGCGCCCCTGACGCTCGTCTACTTCCTGGCCTTCAAGATATTCGGCATCTCCATCGTGACGGTCAAAGCCCTCAGTATCCTCATGGGGCTCGCCGGGATCCTATTTTTTACACTGGGGACGCGGGCCTACTTGAACTCCGCCCGGAGCCTCGGCGTGGCGGCGCTGTTCGCGCTTGATTTCTACGGCGTAATGTACAATAGGATCGGGCTCCTCGAGAACTTCACGAGTCTCTGTTTCCTGGCGAGCTTCTTCCTGTTCGTCAGAGCCCGGGGGCGCCTGCGGCCGCTATTTTTCCTGGGCATGACGACGGCCGTAGCGGCCCTGTCCAAGTATCTCTTCGTCTATTTCCTCGTCTCGACGGCCCTGGCCGTGGCCTACGCGTCCTGGAAGCGTTCGGACCGTCGACTCCTGCTGTCCTTTCTGGCCGGAGCTCTGGCGGTGGGCCTGCCCTGGTTCTTCGGGATCTACCTCCGGTTCCGGCCGATGTTCGACAAGATCGGGGCGGGATGGGGAATGCTTTCCCTTCCCCGTTCGGTAGGCCAGGCCTTCTCCAACCTCGTTCACAATCCTCTATCGCGCTACCTTCAGCTGGCGCCGGTGGCCGCCTTTTTCCTCATCCTTTTCGGAGGCCTCTTCCTGCTGAAGCTCGTCCGGCCGAAACGCGTCCCGCTTGAGCCGGTCGATGTCTTCGTCCTCTTCTGGATCGCCGGCGGGGTCCTCTCCATGGGACTCCTGAATTATCGCCCCCTGAGATACTACGTGCCCCTTCTCCCGGCCCTTTTCCTGGCCGGGTCGTTGCTCCTTAAAAACCGGGACGCTGTCCGGAGGGAAACCCGAAGCTTCTGGCTTCTGACGCTTGTGCCTGCGGCGCTCTTTTTCCCTGTCCTTAGGATGATGACTTCCCGCCCGTCGGCCTTTTTCGTGTTCCCGCCCGTCCTCCGCGTGCTCATCTTTCTATCGCTCGCCGGGAGCGTCTTGTATCTTACCCTGCGCAAGGAGTCTTGGAGACCCGTTCTGGAGGTAGTACTCGTCGGGCTTTTGCTGGCCGGCCCATTGTTCCTCTACAAACAGCATTTCCTCCGCAACCCGACATACGACCTGGAAAAGGCCACCCGCTTTCTGGAGACCCTGCCGCCGGGCTCGGTGGTGATGGGTCAGGAGGCGCCGCGTCTGACCCTGGGAACGCCGTTCAGGTGCCTCCTGGCGTACGAGAACTGGTTCAACGACCGGGACCCGTTCGCCCGGTTCAAGCCGACGCACCTCATCGTGCTCGACAGGTTCGGCGGCGCCGAGGCAGGCTGGATCCGCCGGCGGTTCCCGGAGAAGGCGGCACGCCTTGAGCTGGTCCTGAAATTCAAGGTCTGGGACACGACCATGACCCTGTACCGCGTGCCGGAGCAGGGCCGGGACTATCGTTTTGGAGTCTGAGACTGCTTCCCTCCGTAATTATTTGATATATCCCAGAGACCGAAGGTTCTCCAGTTCGTTCTTGGGAAGAGTCTTGAGGTCAACGAGCAGGGGACGATTATCGGCCTCGGCGAAACGGCTGAGCCACTCGAGGAACTTGACCTTGAACAGGAGCCGGACGTCGTCCTCCTCCCCGGCCCCGATCTCCGTGAAGACGGGCTTGGCGCGCCGGTAGAGGGTTTCCGTGCCCGAAGCTAGGTTCACGATAGCGTACCAATCGCCCCATCGGAGCCCGAAGTCGCCGACGTTGGTAAACGAGCGGGCTACGGCCATAGCCTCATCCGGGGCCGGGGCGATGATCGCCGGGAGCCAGCTCTTCCCGTCCAGCCCGATCTCCTGTCCGAAGAGGTCCAGCAGCGTGGGGAACGCACCGGCCAGCTCGACGACGGTCTCGACCCGTCCCTTCAAGCCTAGCGAGGCGGGGAACTTGACGATCAGCGGCACGCGGGCCGTCTCCTCATAGACCTTGGCGCCGTGCCCCCAGTATTCCCTCTCGTAAAGGGATTCGCCGTGGTCGGACAGGATTATGATCAAGCTCTCGTTGTAGAGCTCCCTGTCCTTTAAGCTCTTCATTAGCTTGCCGAGTTCACCGTCGACATAGGCGACCGTCGCATCGTAATTGTCGATGACCGCCCGGACCTCGTCGGGACCGAAGGGGCGTTCGTCGTTGATCTTCCTCTGGAACTCCTCGAGGACGCCGTGGACGAAGGCCCGGTCCTTCGGGGCGGAGAACATGTCCCGGAAGGGAGCGGGGGGGACGATGGGAAGGTGCGGCTCCATGAAGTGGACGTAGCTGAAGAGGGGGCCGTCGGGGTCGAGCCAGCCGTCAAAGCGGCGGGGCATTAACCGTTCCTCACCCCGGCGCCATTCTCCGATATGGGGGAAATAGTCGTCCACCCCGAGGGCAAAGCCCGTGTTCGTTGAGACGTTGCCCGTGGCCGTGAAGAGGGATGTCCTGTAGCCTTTGCCCTTGAGATAAACGGGGATAGTCAGAAGCCGCTCAGAGAGCCTGTTCATCAAGATCCGGACCTTGTGGCTCTCGGGGTACAGACCCGTGAACAGCGTGGCCACGCTGGAGCGTGTAAAAGACGCGTTAGCGTAGGCGTTCTCGAAAACGACGGCATCGGCAGCGAATCGGTCGATGTTCGGCGATGTCGGCCGCGCGTAGCCGTAGACCCCCAGATGGTCCGGGCGGCAGGCGTCGATCAGGAAGATGAAGACGTCCGGCGAGCCCGTGAAGCTCGGGAGCTTCTCCGCGAAAGGGGTAGCCGGGGTCCGGACGACCGAATTCTCGACGACATCGAAGCTCCCGGACCTCGCCGAGAAGGTGACGAATCCGGGCGATGGATCGTTGAACGCATGGACGATCCTCCGCGAAAGGAACCCGGGTTTCCGGTCGAATGTCCGGGCTGTTCTATGACCCTCGTGGAACAGGATCTCTGTGATCCCGAGCGCGCCGCGCCCCCGGAACACGAGGCGTCCGGAGACCCGTTCCGTGCCCACGGTCAAAGATTCGCCCTGCTCGAGGTGGTGGCGACGGCGTGGCTCCCGGGAGCCCGTGAGGACCGCGCAGACCATCAGAACGTCGTCGGCCGTCTTGTCAAATTCCAGGAAATTGAAGCCGGCGTTCAGCCGGACGCTGAATCCAGCGGAAGTGCGTCGCGGCGACGGCGCGAGCTCGCCAACGGCAACCCCGTTAACCAGGAGACGGCAGGGCTTCCCCCGAAGGGCGTACTCGATCGAGATCGGCGTCTCGGCCGCGGCCGTCCTCCAAAGAATGAAGCGGGCCGCATTCCGGACGGCGGTCCAGACCCCGTCCTTGACCTCAAAGCCGCCCCAGACATTGGTCCGGCCAGACGCGGGATCGATCGCCGACTGGTCCTTGGACCAGACAAAGGTCGCCGGCAGGTCCCGTGAAGGAGCGCGGCTCCCGCAGCCGTACGCGGCCAGGAGGACCAAGGCGATCACGAATGCGGCAGAGGCTTTCCTCACGTCCTTGATTATATCGGGCTCGTCTCCCCCCGGCAAGT
Organism: Candidatus Aminicenantales bacterium; assembly: GCA_049287565.1. Taxonomy (GTDB): domain Bacteria; phylum Acidobacteriota; class Aminicenantia; order Aminicenantales; family UBA8522; genus UBA8522. The sequence goes on along the minus strand of JBAQGA010000226.1, from coordinate 8,457 downwards.
GCAAAGATCAGCATTTCGTTTTCATGAATACCCAGTTTGGCGGTGCAGCGGAATTGAAGGAAGTCCCGTGTTCCGATATAATGCTCCCATGGCCGCGTTGAGCTGGGGCCGGGGCGCTCTCCTGTTTCTCATCCTGACGGCCGCCGCCTATCCGCAAATAGAGCCATGGGACCCCGTCTCGTTTATATCCGGCGGAAAGGACTATCGGCTGGTCGTCCGCTGCCTGCCCTCCGGGGAGAGCTTTATCGTCCTTTCCGATGGGAAGAAAGAGACTGTCCTGGGCGGGGCGGGAGGAGAGAACCTGTTCCCCGTCGCCCAGGTCTCCGGGGACCGCTTCCATATCCTCTGGGTCTATTACCAGGACGGGCATACGGGCCTTGGGCTTTACGACTCGGTGACGATGTATTCTTTCATCATTCCCCTCCCGGGATTAAAATTTGCAGGATCGCCCGTCCTCGTCGAACAGGCTGGATGGCCCGTCGGATTGGTCTTCTTGGGCAACGCGTCCGACAACGACGATGTTTTCTTTTTCGACTTAAGGGCGAGTAGCCTCACGAACATCACCCGGACGGCCTGGTCCGAGAAATCGTTCACGACGAAGACCGGTCTAGACGGGGTCTTCATCCGGGCCATTAGCCTCCGGGACCGGGCTCAATATCTGCTGGGCCCCGGCGAAAGGGCTTTCCGCCTGCTGGGCCGCGAATCCCTCAGGGGCCCAGAGCCGAGGGCGAACGTCCCGGCTTCCGAAGAAGATGACTGCCGGCCGGCAAACACCTATGCCGCGTTCGGCGACAGCATCACCTACGGGAAAATGCGCATGGTCGACCTGGAAGGGGAGGCCCACCCCGAACTGGCCTACCCGGAGCGTATGAGGGAGGCGCTGTCGACGTTCTACGGCCCGGCCTTTCCCATCAACCTTGGAGTTCCCGGAGATTCGACTTATGATGGGGCCCTGCGGGTTGATCGTGATCTCGATAGCTTGAATGCCCTGTACTTCGTCCTGATGTTGGGCACGAACGACTGCATCAGCGGCTATTTCTCCATCGATTCCAGCATGGAGAACCTCGCCGCCATCATCGACGCCGCCGCGGAACGGGGCATGAGGGTTATCGTTTCGACCATCCCGCCGCGCAAGGACGACCTCGGAGCCCATCCCTTCGTCCAGAGAAACATCACCGCGTTCAACCTGGCGACCGCCGGGCTCGCGGCCGAGAAGGAAACCGGGTTCATCGACACGCACGGGGCCTTTGTGGCGACCAATCCACCGGACGGGTGGAAGGCCCTCCTTGAGGACATCGGGGGCAATCATCCGAGCCCGGCCGGTCACATCGTCATCGCTGACCTTTTTGCGAGCGTCCTAGCCGCCTATCCCCCGCTCGACCCGACCGGCATCGAGAACGTCTCGACGGAGTCGCCCATCGTCCGGCGGTTCCGCTGGGGCATGGGCTGCGAATCCGACCTTTCGCACTATCGGGTGGAATTTGGGCCCTTCCCGAGCGCCCTCGAGCATGTCGCCATCACGACCGCGAACTGGATCATCTTCCCGGGATTCCCCTCGAGGGACGTCTATTTCCGGCTCCAGGCGGTCGACACGGCCGGACACCAGAGCGGCTTCACCAGGATCTACACCACTGCCGAGAAGCCCCGGGCCCGGCGCCGGGTCCACCGTCCCGAGGTTATCCACCGGCCGCCGATCAGCGGGTTGCGGGGGCTGCTGCGATGAAACCCCTTGTCTTCCCGGGGGTTGTCTCGGCGGCCTTGATTCTGCTCGCGGCGCTATCCGTGACCGGATGCCGGGATGCGCGGGACTCCCGGCTCCTCGAGACGCCCTATGCCGTGACCGACGACCTGGGCAATCCCCGGGAATACCGCCTTTTCCTCCCCGGGGGACGCCGCCGCGTCCCACTTATCGTCTATTTTCATGGCGTCATCTCTCCGGGCTTCAAAAAGATCCCGTCCCTGAAGAGCTATACCGGGAGCCCCGTGGAAGAGACGGGCCTCATCCCCTTCTGCCGCGAGCAGGGCATCGCCCTGCTCGTGCCCACGGCCCTGTATGAATACACGTTCCTGAAATGCCCGTCCATAGGATGGCTCACCGAGAAGGAGATTGACGGTGTTGAGAAGATCATCGACACGGTCGTCGAGCGCTATCCAGTGGACGGCAGCCGCGTCTACCTTGCCGGGATCTCGGCCGGGGCCGTGTTCAGCCATTACCTGGCCAACCGGCGGCCGCGCTTCTACAGCGCCGTCCTGTCCCACTCCCAGGCCTATGTGAGCCCCGAAGGCGTCGTCCTCCGCCCGGCCGAAAAGGGACCACGGTTCGGTGTGGTCTTCTGTTACAACGTCGGCGACTACAAGAACCTCATCGCCTTCTGCGAGGAATCGGAGCGCGTCTACCGCGAGGATGGATATCGGACGATCCTCCTCAGGAACCTCCCGCCTCGCGGTCATGCCTGGTCGAGCCCGAATAACGCCCGCTTCTGGAAGCTCCTCCGCTCCCTCGGCCAAAAATCCTGAGCCGCGCTCGGTCGGTTTGACAAAATTCGGCGCCAATTGCTATAATCGAGCGAGAAATGGAGGCTAATCTATTATGACCGTAAAAAGGCACGCCGTCGGCCGAAAGACGGTCCTCGTCGGTATCGTCGTCCTGGCCGTGGCGGCGGTTTCGGGCGTGGTGTTATGGCGTTGCTCAGGCAGTCTCCCCTCCTACGCCCGGGGGGAAAGCGACCGGGTTTCACCGGTCGTGAAGCCCTCGGGATTGGAGACCAGGAGCTTCTTCCTGGCAGGCGAGCGCTATCTCCTGCGCCTCAACCCTGAGAATCCGTCCTTGCTCTGGAAGATGGATCGCCCTGTGGTCGGCGAGCTCGAGGTCGCGTTCCGTGCCGTTCTCAAGGGAGAAGCCGCGCCCCCCTTTGACTTCTCCGCCTCGGTGACCGAGGGGAACGGTCGCGTGCGGGAGCTGTTCTCCAAGGCGTGGCTCCCCACGCCGGGAAAGGCGGTGGGGCAGGACTTCAAGGTGCCGGTCTCAATCGCTGAAGGATCCGCGATCGAGTTCCGCCTCGCCCCGCCGGCCGCGAGCGACCCGTCCGTCATGGACGCAGGTATCACGATCCCGAGCATAACAACGCAGGGCTCCGGGCCTCTGCCCAGCAACCTGTTGATCATCTCGATCGATGCCCTTCGCCAGGACTTTCTGGGGGTCTATCAGGAGCTCTCCGGGCACCCCCCGGCGCTGAGCTTATCACCGGAGCTCGACCGCTTCTCGGAGGACGCCGTGGTCTTCTTGAGCGCCCGGACGACCCAGTCATCAACCTGGCCCGCGCTCTCTTCCCTCCATCTTTCGGCCTACCCGGAAGCCCACAGAGTCACCGAGAATCGGATGTTCCTCGAAGCTCCGGGGACGTCCATCGCGACGCTCTTGAGGGACCGGGGCTATGCGACGGTCTCCATGGGTACCGCCATGTCGCTGAACATCCCGGGCTTTGAGAAAAAACGCCGATATTACAGGGAGGACCCCAGCCTGCTGGCCTCCGGCCGGGCCGCTATCGCCGCCCAGGCGGGAGCGCCGTTCTTCCACTGGTACCACCTCATTGGATGCCACGACCAGTACGCGCCGCCGGAGTGGGTCATGAAGATTGTGGCAAAGGACGACCCGGACTATGTCTATAAAAGGGTCTCCACGAACGATATGATGCTGGGCAAGGCGCCCTGCGGCCCCGAGGATGTCGCCGCCGTCCGCAAGATCTATGGAGGCACTCTCTATTACACAGATTCCCTGCTGAAGGAGACCTTCGACGACCTCAAACGCCAGGGCCTATGGGACGACACTCTTGTCATCGTCACGGCCGACCACGGCGAGGAGCTCTACGACCACCACGGGTTCTTCCATCACAGCCCGTCGCTTTACGACGGCGCCCTGTGCGTCCCTCTGCTCATCAAGTTTCCCCGCCAGCGCGGTCGCCGCGTGGTCGCCGAGAACGTCTCCCTCATAGACCTCCTGCCCACGATCCATCATTATTTCGCCGGACGCCCTAAGCCGGGCCGCTACGCCGGGCTGTCGCTCCTCGACCTGCTGGCCGGGAAGAGCCGTGCCTTCCGCAAGCGCGTCCTGTTCGCCGAAGCCGAAAATTCCCGGGTTGTGGCTGCCGTCCTCGGGAACCATAAGCTTATCTACAACCCTGCCGGGATTATCCCCAGGACGCCCCTTGGCCATCCCTTCCCGATGGGCCCGGTCGAATTCTATGACCTCGCCAAGGACCCGAGAGAAACGACAAACCTTGCCAGCACCGATCATCCTGTCCTGCGACGTTTGCTGGCCGAAACGAACCGCTACATCCGGGAAGCCCAGGCCCCGCACGACGAGAGAGCAAAGGGCGAGAAAGTCGAACTTTCGGAGCAGGAGCGCCGGGAGGCCGAGGAGATCCTCCGAACCCTCGGCTATATCAAATGAGCGCCACAGAAAAAGGATTAGCCTCCTGAGGATGAAAACTCCGCGGATTATGGCCCTTTGGACGGCGGCTGCCCTGATATTCGGCGTATCTATGTCCGTCTGCTGCCGCCGGGAGAACCGGGCTCCTCGGGTCTACGTCATCGGGCTCGACGGCGCGACCTGGGACATCATCGACCCCCTGATAGCAGAGGGGAAACTTCCCGTTTTCAAGGCGCTGAAGGAGGAAGGCACCTGGGCCAGGCTCCGGACCTTTGACCCGACGCTGTCGGCCGTCGTTTGGACAAGCATCGCAACGGGCAAGACGATGATAAAGCACGGCATCGTCGACTGGACCTTCGTCAACCAGCATAACCTCGAGGTCCCGTACTCCAGCTCGGAGAAAAGGGTGCCCTCGATCTGGGAGATGATGGACGAGCACGGCCTGCGGAGCGTCGTTCTCAACTGGTTCGTCACCTATCCGCCCGACGCCGTCTCCGGAGTTGTTGTCTCGGATTCGTTCGCGGCGGCCGTCCGGCAGGCCCTGTTGGGCAAGCGCGATCCCGAGACCATGGCCGATACGGTCCATCCACCGGAGGAATTCCGCAAGCTCTACGGGATTCTCTCCCGGATGGACGCCGAAGGAGCCCTCAAGTATCCGAGACTGGTCCAGGAAATGGAGATCCCCGACTATGTCGCGGAGTTCAAAGCGCTGTATTCCAGGGACGTTAAAGAAATCAACATCCTGAGCGTCTGGCCGTCATTCCTGGCCTACGACCGCATCCAGGACACGCTCGTGGACCATTACCTCGAAGAGAACGATTACGATCTCTTCCTGGCCTACTATCGCATTCCGGACGTCTTCCTCCATTTCGCCACGGTATTCCTGGACAAGGAATATCACGACCGCATCGACGCCTTCGTCGGAGCCCCCGTCGAACCCTCGCCCGAGGTCCTCGAAGAGTTTAACCAAAAGATCTCGGAGGTCGCCTGGCCTATTCTGAGGGAAAAGGAAGCGCTCCTTTCGAAAGTCGTCGAACGCGCCAGGAAGGAGAAGGCTTATCTCCTTGTGGTTTCCGACCACGGGTTTCAGATGTCCTCTAAGGGCTATAACCATTACGGACTTCCGGCCGGCACGCCCCCGCCCGACGGCATCCTGGTTATGATCGGGCCGGACGTCAAGCCCGGGCTCCGGATCGAGGCCTCAGTCTTTGACATCGCCCCGACGATCCTGCACCTTAAGGGGCTTCCCGTAGGCGCCGACATGGACGGAAAGCCCCTCCTCGAATCCCTGACGGTCGCCCGGCCCGTCCGGACGACACTCTACACGCGGATGAGACACCAGCCGGCGAAAGAGAATCCGGAGCTCGATAAGAAGAAACTCGAGGAGCTGCGGTCCTTGGGCTACATCAAGTAGCCCTCAGGCCGCCTGCGTCCGTCCCGCGATCAGACTGTAAAACCCCGCTACCAGATAGGCAATCCCCGCCAGGATGAGGACGATTGTGAAATTCCAGTTTATGGAAACGATCACGGCCAGGATCGACCCCAACACCGTGGCGAATGAATTGGCTCCCCAGGCCCAGCCGATCAAAATCTTGTTCGTTTCGCCAAGCCTGCGTATTCCGTCGGGGAAAAAAGTGCCCATGAAGAACCCAGCCAGCGAGATCAGGACAAAGGATACGGCGATGCGCAAGAGAAACGGTAAAAAGATGAAATAATCGAGCAGCCGAAAAAGGCCGAAGCCGTAGCCCGTAAACAGGATCGCCAGAAAAAGGGAAAAAATCATGGCCAGGCGTGTTCCCAAGAGCCGGCTGAAACGCTTCGAAAACAAGCTGCCGATGCCGGACGAAACCAGGAGCGAAAAGATGATGATCGAAATGGAGATGGCCGGGCTGCCGAGGAACAACTGAAAGATCTTGATGAAGATGATTTCGACCATGATGAACGCCAGGCCGATGAAAAAGAAATAGGCAATTAAGGACTTTTGACCCGCCCCCGCAGATTTTCGCCTCAAAGGCAGGAAGATGAAAAAGAAGGATAGGAGAAGAGACAGGCCGAGAATGGACAGGTATATGGAATTGGAATAGATAAGGGCGGATCGAACGATGGTTTCTCCCATTCCCTTTATTTGGATATTGCGAAAACGGAATTGGCCGATTCGGTTCGGCTGGTTGAAGTAGGGCGAATTGTCATAAACCGGCGCGATATTGACGGACGAGCCTCGACTCGTTGTTTCCAGATCAGCCATCATGCGGTAGTAGAGATTGTCCTTCCGTTTGTCGGGGGAGTAAACGATGCGACCGTTTTTCCCGACGGAAGCCTTCAGAGTCTCGTAGTCGGCGGAGGTGAATTCGCCTTTTTTCAGAAAAAAATGATTGAAGCCACCGGCATACTGGATGATGAAAAACTTTTCCCGGGGGCGATCGACGCCCATTTCCTCTAAAGCTTTCAACGCCGTGGCGAACAGCCGCTCTCCGTTCCAATGGAGGATATAAATCAATCCGTCAGGCTGCAAATGATCCCAGTAATCTTTGAAGCTTTCCACGGTATAAATATAGGTTTCAGAAATGCTGAGGGCGCCGGAAAGCAGCAAATCGGCATTATGAGAGTTGACCATCTGGATGACGTCGAATTTGCGGTCCATGCGCTTAAGCGCACTTCGGCCCTCATCGGCAAGCAGGACCACCTGAGGCAGGTGGAAGATATTTCCCGTAAAGTCGGCATATTCCTTTTTGAGCAAGTCGCAGATGACGGGATCCATCTCAATGGCTACGATCAACTTGAAGCCATGGGACAGGGCGCAGAGGACTTCATAGCCACCGGCCGATCCGATGATGACGGCCGAGCCGGGCCGCGCCACCTGATAAGGCAACGAGGCCGGGTCCCATTCGATCTTCTTGAGAGTGGAGAGGTTGCCGTTGAATCTATGGAGGAAAGACTGCATCGTCCCGCCGTTGATCCAGATGACCTTTCGGTTCGGCCTCCATGGGGCCACGTCGATTCTGTCGATCGTGCTCCATTTGCTGTATTCGATGCTCCGGTTCTCGAGCTGGGCGTTATATTGGCGCTTGAGCTCCACGAGTTTGGGGACGATCGGGAAGACGGTTCCCTCGAACCGGAACATCAGCCCGAACGCGGCGAGGAATCCGGCCAGGGCAGCGGCGCGGACCGTCCGCCGGGCCGGGGAGAGAAAGGACCAGGCCACGGCGAGGAGCAAGAACAGGAGGATGAGGATCCGGTTCGGGCCGAGGTGGGGGATGAGGGGGATGATGGCCAGCGAGCCGAGGCTGGCCCCGGCCAGATCGACGAAATAGAGGCGTCCGATCCTGTCGGAATAGACCGAGAAGATGAGCGCCAGGGCCACCCCGCCGCTGAAGAAGGGGACAAGGAGGACCAGGCAGTTGAGGGCCAGGAACAGGAGGTTGGTTGCCGGGGCGAACAGATGGAGGAAATCGATGTCCAGGAGGAGAGTCACCTTGTAGGCCAGGGGGAGCGAGACCGCGAACAGGAGCAGGAACCGGGCGAGGTTCCTGGACGTTTCGGGCCCGCCCCGGGGCATCCGGCTCAGGGCGAGGAAGACGCCGCTCAACCCGAACCCGAATAAGGCCAGCGAGATGATGAGGAACGCGAATTGGCCGAAATAGAGAACGGAGAACACCCGGGTCAACAGGACCTCGACGAGCATCGTCGAGAAGGTGACGGCGAAGATGGTGAACAGCAACTTCCAGCGGCTCATTCATTACTCCGCAAATAAGGCGGCCATTATACCGTTCCCCCTTGGGAGGCGTCAATGGAGTTGGCCGAATAATGCTTGACGGGAAAGGTCTTGCCGGTTTAGAGACCGTCCTTCGTTGAATTATTTTCCTCTTCCGATATAATGAAAGTGAGGTGAAACGATGATCATGAAAGCATTATCCATGGGAATTCTTCTGTCCTGGGTGCCGAACCAGGATTTCTCGGGATACATCGTCAAGTTCGACCACGATTCCAGAGTCGTCTTTTCTTCGAATTTTGAGGGGAATGAGGATATT
>JBAQGA010000225.1:0-9981 GCA_049287565.1 Candidatus Aminicenantales bacterium | reverse complement strand
GCAATAGTTTTTCTCGCGGTTGGGATGCATTTCGACAAAATTCACAACGGAATGGCTGAGGATTTTCCGCTGCTCCTCGACGACTCCGCCCAGACGGACCAGGTTGCAGGGGTCGTGGAGGGTGACCGCCTTCGGGTTTTTGGAAGGGTCGAACCGGACCCGCCCTTCCCGAATGTATTCGGCGACTACCTGGAGGATGCTTCGAACCGGGATGCCGGCCTTTCGGCTCAGCCATTCCGGCGCTTCCCAGCGGTTGGAGTTGAATCCGTGGCCGCACTCGGCCAGGACGAGCTCGCGGCAGCCGAGCTCTTCCGCCGCCTGGAAAAGGCGGTCGGACATGATCCCGGCCGCCTCATCATCTCCATTGTAGAGACCGTAGTTGGTCACGTCGAAATTAACGCTCGAAAAGGTCCAATCCTCTCCGGCGGCGTAGAAAATCTTGGCGGCTGCGGAGATCGACAGGGGGAAGAACATCGCTTCCCTCGGGTTGATGGTGTAAAGGATTTTCGCTCCCTTGCGGTCGACCGGCAGGCGGGCCCGGGGATCGCCCACCTCGTTCTGCAGCTCTTCCTCCAGCCAGGCGACCGTTTCCAGCCAATTCTCTTTGGTGATCCCCATGTTGTTTCCGGTCCGGATCGCCGTGTCCACCGTTGATTGAAGTCCGGGAGGAACGAGCCCGACGGCGGCCAGAGCCGACCGCGCGGCCCGGATGAGGACGAAAATATTGATTCCCATGGTGCAGCTCAAGGAACAGCGGCCGCACAAGGTGCAGCGTCCAAACAGGGAATCCACCCATTCCTCGATCATCGTCTTGGTCAGGGCCCTGGCCCCGGTGAGTCGAGGAAGGTTCTTCCCCATCAGGGAGAAATAATTTTTGAAGACCTGGTTGACCAGATCGAGCTTGGCCGCCGGCATCGCTTTATGGTCTCCGCTGGCCAGATAATAGTGGCAGGAGTCGGCGCAAAGGCCGCAATGGACGCAGGAATTCAGGTAGGCGGCGGCAGCGGCATCCAATTTTTCTCGGAAAACGCTCAGGATTTTTTCAATGTCCTCTTCCCTGAGGGCTTGAATCTTGTCCTGAAGAGGGTTGGAGGGAGTCGCCGGTTGTTCCATGATGAGACCTCACGCCTTGGCCGATCGCCTTCGAGGCAGCACTCCACGTCTCCCGAAATAGGAGCCGAAAAGAATCCGGCTGTAGAAGAAAAAGAAGCAATGGCGAATTTTCCCCAGCGGCATGTAGAGAAAAGCCAGGATGGCCGCGGAGAAGAAAAGAGGTGAAGCGGCGTCGCGCCAAGACGAGAGAAGGCCGAAAAAGACAAAGCCGTCGACGAGCAGGTTGGAGGCATAGTCGTCAGGACAACTGATGGATCGCATCTTGGGATAGGCCACTCTTTTAAGCAACAGACCCGTGCCCGAGAGAAATCCGGCGGCGAGCAGAATCCGGAGGACGGCGACGGCCGCTTCGGGGGGACGGATACCTGCGGCCAGGAGAAGGACGGACAAAATAGCCGCGAAAATGCCGGCGTGGTAGATCATACCGGCGACGTAGGTCGGCAGGTGCCTGGCCGCGCTTTCTTTTTCCCAGGGCATCATGCCCCGGCCGAGGGCGTAGGCCATGCCACTGAGCCGGCTTCCTTCAGCCTCGGAGTGGAGGCGTCGCCGGCCGAAAGAAAGCGTCTGCAGGACCTGGGCCGTGAGCAGAACCAGAGATGAGCAAAAGGCGATAAAGACGCCATATCGCAGAGCGGTCATGATGCTCAACTTTAAAAAATTTGTTAGAACGAAACAGTATAACATATCCAATCCCACCCCTGGTCAACTTATTCCATGCGATCTTCCTGAGGGCATCAGAAAAACGGTCGCGCGCCGGTTTGACCCTGTTCCAATCCTGTGCTATAAGCGGAAAAGTTTCTGTTGAAAAGGAGACGCCCGTGAAAAAATGGACATCGGCATTTGTCACCATCCTGGTCTTGGTTTTGCTGACGCTCGGGGGGACGGCTGACAGGGCCGATCGAGACGTCGGCCTGCTGGATCAAGAGCGGTTCGAGTCTTGCACCAGCATCATCGTCGGCAAGCTGGCCTCGGCGGACGGCTCGACGATGACCTCGCACTCCTGCGACAGCACCAGGGATAGAACTTGGATCAACATTGTTCCCCAAAGGAAGCACAAACCCGGCGAAATTTGCGTGGTCTATCACAATCCGAAAGAGACGAGGGGGCCGGATGACAAGGACCGCCTCCCCAGCGGGGAGATCCCCCAGGTCCCCGAGACCTACGCCTATATCAACACCGCCTACCCTGTTTTGAACGAGCACCAGCTGGCCATCGGCGAAACCACCTTCGGAGGCAAAAGGGAGCTCCGGAGCAAAGAAGGGATCATCGATTGCCCCGAGCTCTACCGCCTCATCCTGGGGAGGGCGCGGACCGCCCGGGAAGCGATCAAGGTCGCCGACGACCTGACCAAAACGTACGGGTATAATGATTATGGGGAATGTTTCACTTTTGCCGACCCCCGGGAAACGTGGCACTTCGAGATCCTAGGCCCGGGCACGGGGAAAAAGGGCGCGGTCTGGGCGGCGGTGCGCATCCCCGACGATCAGGTCGGCATCTCCGCCAACGCCAGCCGGATCCGGCAGCTCAACCTCCAGGACCCGGACAACTACCTGGCCTCGGCCAATGTCTATTCGCTCGCCCAGGAGATGGGCTCATGGGACCCGGCGAGCGGGGAACCCTTTGAATTCTGCTATGCCTACGCCTCCCGCCAGAGCATGGGCTGCCGGCGCCGCGAATGGCGGGTGTTGAGCCGCGTGGCGCCTTCGCTCAAGCTTGACCCCAACGGCGAAAACTTCCCCTTTTCCATCAAACCGGAGAAACAGCTGACAGTCAAGGATGTCCTGGAGATTTTCCGGGATACCTATCAGGATACTCCTTTTGACATGACCAGGACCTTGATCACGGTCAACCGCGAGGGGAAGGCCTCCAAGAGCCCCGTGGCAAATCCGTTCATGAACCGCGATCTGATGGAGCTTCTGAAGGTCCATCCTGAACGGACCATCTGCTGCTCGAGGGCGACCTACCTCCAGATCACCCAGTCAAGGAGCTGGCTCCCCGATCCGATCGGGGGTGTCGTTTGGTTGGGGTACGACAATCCCGCCACCACGCCCCACACACCCTTCTACTGCGGGATCACCCGGATGCCCGACTCTTACATGATCGACGGCCGGCGGGGATACCGCCGGGATTGCGCCTGGTGGGCGTTCCGGAAGGTGAGTCAGCTCGCTCTTTTCCGTTGGCAAACGATGAGCCAGACGATCGCCAGAGTTTGGACGGCCATCGAGGAAAAGGCCTTCGCCGACCAGGCCACCATCGAAGAAGAGGCCGCGCGTCTCTACAAAGAGAATCCGGCCAAGGCGAGGGAGTTCCTGACCGATTACTGCATCAAGATGGCCGATGACGCCGTCGCCGCTTATTTAAAGCTGGAAGAGGATCTCTGGGGGAGTTTCACCCAGTATTTCTGATATTAGAGAAGTCCTGATTTTCAGAGAGATGGTCGAATGAGCCGGAAAGCCAACGATGTCATCTGGGTGGGACTGGCCCTGTTCGCTATGTTTTTCGGCGCCGGCAACCTGATTTTCCCTCCGTTCCTGGGATTTCTGGCCGGGTCCAAATGGTCCATTGCCCTTTTGGGTTTCCTGATCACCGGAATCGGAATGCCCCTCCTGGGCATTATGGCCTCCGCCCGGGCGGGGGGATCGGTCGAGCGTCTGGCCGACCGCGTCAGCCCCTGGTTTGGACGTCTCCTGAGCCTGGTGATCATCCTGGCCATCGGGCCTCTGCTGGCCATCCCGAGGACGGCGGCGACGACGTTCGAGATGGGAGTCCGGCCGAACTTGTCCAGCGTCACCCCGGCCATATCTTCTGTTGTTTTTTTCGCCATCACTTTGTACTTCGCCCTCAACCGGAAGAAGGTTGTCGACAAGATTGGCAAGATCCTGACGCCCTTTCTTCTCGCCACCTTGGCCTTAATCATCCTGAAGGGCATCTTTCGTCCCCTGGGCGAGGCGGTCGGTGGGAGCTTAACAAACGCCTTCGGAAGCGGCTTCCGCGAGGGCTATCAGACGATGGACACCTTGGCCTCGGTCGTCTTTGCCGAGATCATCATCGCTACCATGATCTTTAAGGGCTACCGTCAGATCTCCGACCAGGTCAAGATGACTTCGCTGGCCGGCGTGATCGCCGCCGGCGGCCTGGGGCTTGTCTATGGCGGGTTGGCCTACCTGGGGGCCAGCTCCATCAGTCTCTTCCCGGCGGACGTCGAGAGGACGAACCTTCTCATCGGCATCGCCCAGAGCCTGCTCGGTGACGGCGGGAAGATCGCCCTCGGCCTGGCCGTTTCTCTGGCTTGTCTGACGACATCCATCGGGCTCACGGCCACAGTGGGAGATTATTTCAGCACCCTGTCCAAGGGGAAGCTCCGCTACCAGGCCGTCTGCATAGTCACCTGCGTGTTCAGCGCCGTTTTCGCCACGGTCGGCGTCACGACCATCGTCAGGATCGCCGTGCCTCTCCTGGTCACAGTCTATCCCATCGCTATCGTGCTGATCCTGCTGACGATGCTGGGGCGGATGGTGAAACACCGGGCCATCTACGCGGGCGCCGTGGTCGGAGCGCTCTCGACCAGCCTGTTTGACGCCCTCACCTCAGCCGGATTGCCCATCGAAACGGTGAATCACTGGATTTCCTTTATCCCCTTTGCCAAATCCGGATTCCCCTGGATCCTGCCCGCTCTGGTTGGAGGGATCGTCGGGCTGATCTTGGCCAAGGCGGGAATAGGCGGGCGGATCAGCGAGCCGCCCGGCCTCTGACCTGATTCTCTTGGATTCGCACTCCACCCCTTCCGTCCGGAGGAGTTTTCTTATTCAAGCCGATCCTTGGACTGATATAATTCTTGAACCATTTTTATGATATCTTCGGGAAACAGATATTGCTCAAGGTCTTTCGGGCAAAGTCTCTTCACTCCTTCATTATAGAGAAGAGGAATCTTCCGCAGGTCCAATAGGCCTTCAAAAAGGGCTTCTCTTCCAAATGCCATATTTATAACACCCAATAGTTCCGCTCCATAATAATATTCCCTTCCTAGGGTAAATATCTTGCCTTCTTTTTTACCCGCTCTCCAGGTCCAATAATTGTCGTAATCGGACTCAAGTTCTTCCCTGTCAATTTCTGTGCTGCCTAATATTTTCCTCAGATCCTTTACAGCGCGGCTATGTATATCGGCGAGTTGCTCCTGAAAGTAAGCCCATTCTTTTAGGTTTAATCGAGTTGCAGCAAAATCCCTCTCCGGATTCGGCTTGGGGGACAGGACTCCGGGTGCGTTGTTGCAGAATTTGATGGCCATTCCTTCTGTGATCATGGTTTTTATATAATCCGAGTATAGTCTTAGGCGAGAAGTATTATCTAAGCTATCATAATTGATCGTCTTGAAATAGCTTGAGAGGGGTAAACCAAGGTGATGTATCTCATGGGCCAATGTGCCTGCAAAAAGTTCAACGTCGAATTCTCCGTGGTCATTGAGCATGTGCAGAATATTAAACCCGATGTTCTGTTTCCCGTCTTCGGTGCGGAAAGCCCAGGCACCACTCCCTCCGATGTCGAATAATACCCAGACATGGATATCTAAATTTGGTGTTGTCGGCAGCCACGAAAGAGCAAGTTCAAAAGAATCTTGAAAACGGGAAGAGGCGACGGAATGGATCTTCTGCAAGGCGTTCTGAAATTTTTCAGGATTCTTAAGGGCGTACTCATAAAACGGTTTTGTGAGAACCAGTCTCCTGTTGTTTTGAGTATCGACTCGATCTTCTGAAAAACTGAGAATAAATCTTCTGAACTCCAATAGAGTGACTTGGTCTTCTTTGGATCTTTCAGGATTTGTATAGCGTTCGTGACTGACCTGGTAGGCCTCGAACTTCAGGGCCTTATCCAAAAGTTTATCAACAGTTGAGGCTTGGGCGTGTTGATGAAGAGCCAGGATCACTTTCATCATGGCTTCAGCGCTTTTGCAGTCAAAATGCATTTGGGATTGCTCTTGTATCGCAAAAACGCTTAGACAGAAAAGAAGGGGCATGAAGAGGGCCCGATTTTGCGTTTTTATTTTCATCCCTCCATCCTATTGATACGCTCCCTGAATAGCGACAGCCTAATTGTCAGCCAAAAAAATGTCAAACCTCAAGTTTGAGAGAGGGCGGCCGCAGATCATCGGATTCCCCAGCCATCGACCCTAGGCCTTTAGAGATTGCGCAATTTGTTTCTTATCAATAAAAAATGGAATCCCATTTTCCTCCGTTCTTGGCAATTGTGACTTGTCCTCGCCAATTTACATCGGTGTTCTAATAGGATAAGGCTGTTCTCACGGCGCGCCTGTAGCTCAGTGGATAGAGCGACGGACTCCGGATTCGCAGGTCACACGTTAGAATTCTGCCAGCCGCGCTCTGAAAATCCTCGTGACAATCTAAAAGAACGTCGGGTTTTATCTGGATTTTATCCGGGCCTCAACACCTGCCGCTTCCTTGTTCCGGCCCAATCTTCTGAGTAAATCGGCATACTCTTTCATTGTTTCTCCAGCTTCAGGGAAGCGCATGTTCAAATCTTTTTCGATGATTTCCATGGCATTTTGGAAAGAGGACTCGGCTTCTTCATATCGTCCCAATCCCCGATAATAAAGACATCCTAAATTGCTGAGAATCTCCGCTTTCACCTCCGGATCAGGTTTTTCGTTTTTTTTATCACAAATCGCCAACCCGCGCTTCAAGTGTTGTTCCGCTTCATCGTACCTGCCTGTTTTAAAGCAGACCCGCCCCAGTCCACTGAGATACTCGGCTATCTCACTGTCCTCCGGACCGACCTCCTTTTCCAGTATAGTAATAGCGCTCTCATATTGCTTTTCCGATTCGTTGTACCGTTCGGTTTTGAGATAGAGATAACCGAGGTTGCCCAGGCTTTGGGCTACACGAATATGCTCAGCACCGAAGGCTTTTTTCATTATGTCCAAGGCTCGCTTGAGATTTTCTTCCGCCTTCCCGTACTGGTCCCTATCTATATAAATAAGTGCGAGGTTCTGAAGAACGCTCGCCAATTCTGGATTAGCAGAACCATACGCCTTTTCCAGCATAAGAAGGGCCTGCTGATACATTGTCTCGGCTTCAGTAATTCGACCGGTGACCTGATAAAGAGAGGCCAGATCTTCTAGACTGCCGGCAATATCAGGATGATCTTCCCTCAGCGTTTTTTTCCGAATCTCCAGCGCTTTCTGGTAATACTTTTCTGCTTCCGCATAGTTCTTTCGGTAGTTATGGAGGATGGCGATGTTATTATAACTATTGGCGACCGCAGGATGGTCGGGGCCGAGGGTTTTCAGGCGAATGGCCAGAGATCTTTGGTATAGAGGCTCTGCCTCATCATAACGGCCGAGCCAGAGATAGAGACCTGCCAGACTGTTGAGCGTGTCGCCGACATCGGGATGATCGGCTCCCAATACAGATTCTCTAATTTCCAGGGCCCTTTTGTAGCATTGTTCTGCTTTATCAAACTGACTCTGGACGTAGTAGAGGGCACCGAGGTCATTCAAACTCTCGGCGACATCCGGATGGTTCGGGCCGAGCGCTTTTTCGCGAATTTCAAGCGCCTTTTTATAAAATGACTCAGCCTCTGTGAAGTTGACCTGTCTGTGGTATATGCGTCCGATCAAGTGGAGACTTGCAGCGACATCGGGATGATCTGACCCCAGCTTCTTTTTCTGGATTTCCAGGCCGCGTTGAGCGGACTCTATGGTCTCTGGATATTTGCCCTGCCGTTCGAGCAGCAGCGCGAGATTCATCAGGCTTTGGGCAACCTGAAGGTCATCCGCCTCAAGCTGGTTCTTTCTGATCGTTAACGCTTTTTTCACGAGCGGCTCTGATTCTTGATAGAGCCCCAGCTGGCGATAGACGATGCCAATAGTGTCCATGAGCCTGGCCTTGGTGAGTGGATGCTGCTCGAGGCCCTGCTCAATTTTCTTTGCGCCTTTATCCAGAATTTCTCTTGCCGTCACGGTGTTGCCCCGGGCTTCACCCGGGTCAGAGACTTTAAAAAGATCCACCAGAAAATTGGCCACATTCGTGGCTTCATCACGTGCCTGAAGAGCCAGGGTACGCTCCCGACGGAGATCCAAGGTGTACTTGAATCCAAACAGAACGAACACCGCGGCGACCGTAGCTATGATCAGATTCCGGGTTATTCTCTTTGGTTTCTCCCGGATTCGGCGTATTTTCTCCAAGGCCTCAGGGGCAGATGGTCGGGCTGTCGGGACGCCGGACTTGAGCCGGTTGATCAAGCCTGTCAGGTCAGCGCTAATGCCACTAACTGGTACGGTCTCTGCTTTCATAGCCTTGTTCAGGATGGTTGTTTGGTCAACCGTCTCATCATAGGGTGCCTTGCCGGTGAAAAGTTGCTGCAGGAGGAGCCCAAAAGAATACATATCGCTGGCGGCGCTGGCGGCCTCACCCCGGGCCTGCTCAGGACTCATATAGAGGGGCGTTCCCATGACGGTTCCGGCTATTGTCTTAAGGTGGACAAGCGGAGGCTGTCCTGGGACTGGTCTCGATTTGTCGTCCGGTGGAAGCCGCGTCAAAGTGACTTCCTTTTGATTTGCCTGAACGTCCGTCGGCGGCTGAGGAGGCGGAATCTCTCCTCGTCTTTCCGATACCCTGTATTCCCGCATAGTCTTGACAAACCGCGCCAACCCGAAATCTAAAACCTTAACCTCATTCTTGTCTGTGACCATGACGTTGGACGGTTTGAGGTCTCGATGGATGATGCCTTTCTCGTGGGCGGCTACCAGGACCTGAGCGATCTGCTCGGCAATCTTCAATTTGAGCTGCTTGTCTATCCCCCCGCTGATCCTGTCTCTTAAGCTTTTCCCGTCGATGAATTCGAGGACGAGATAGTCGGTATCTCCTCCTTCAATATGGTCATAGATCTGGCAGATTTGGGGATGTTCTAATTGAGAGAGCACACGGGCCTCTCTCAAAAATCTGGATTTGGCCTGCGGGTCCTGCAGAAATCTTGCCCCGATAGCCTTGACAGCAACCTTTCGCTCGAGCTTATCATCGAAACCCATGTAGACTTCCCCCATTCCGCCTTCGCCCAACCTTCCCAAAATGCGGATATGGCCGATGGTTGTTCCGACGATATTCATTTTTTCCTCACTGGAGTGCATAATGCATCCCGTGTATGTGAATCAGATATGACGCTGGCCAATCTCAGCGAGAGTGTGATTCGGGTCTAGGGATCGGGAGAAAAGCTTCTCGCCGACCGAACTCAGGGATCGGACTATTCAGTCGCGTCCTTCAATCAGACCTCTTTTTTGGCAAAAAAGAGGGTCCAGATGAAATGGGAGAAGAGAAACGCGATCAAAACGACAGCAATAATATCACAACATTCAAGGGCGCGCGTTCCCACGAACAGGAAATAATAGGCGATGGCGGCGATCACTCCCATAACAAGACCGAGCAAGGATTTGGCTAGCGGGTCGGGACAGGGCGGCTTTTTTCCCCGAGGGCAAATTGCCAGAAAGCCCGCAAGAGCTGACGCTGCATAAAAAATTATCTTATCCATTTCCCCTCCTTAAAAAAAGGATTTTCTGTTTTTGGCCTATCGTGGCCAAACGTTCTTGATCCTTCCCTGAAATCGTTCGATTTTATATCACAGAAGAATGCCGGGGTCAAGATGCGCATATACCCGAAAATTGCCGTTAGCCTTCCTTTATGACCCGAAACCTGAAGTCATTCATCAAGATCGGAATAAAGGGCCGACACCGAGTGGCTGGCTCGGTTAAGAATAAGAAAATGGTTTTGGGTTGAGCTGGCTCGGTAGGAATCATTGGTGCTATTTTTCCCTCAACCATCGAGGGAAATGGTAAGCCGAATCTCGAAAAGATGTTTGACC
>JBAQGA010000224.1:0-3108 GCA_049287565.1 Candidatus Aminicenantales bacterium | reverse complement strand
AGCCACAGGTTAAGGATAATCAGGTTCCTTCAGTTTGCCAATTATGTCATAAGGAACCTGGGGCGGAGATATCATGGAGACCTGATCATCAGGGACTTCTTTTCGACGGTCTTCGCTCCCTTCGACGCCAAACGAAAGAATATTGTGGTCATCCATCATCTGGACATATCATCAGTCGGATTCCCCAGTCTGTACAGGTGGATGACGAGGCGTTTTTTCAAGAGAATTCGGTTGGCCGATGAAGTGGTCGCAGTCTCTCAGCATTGGAAAAACACAATCGAGAGGGCTGGCTGTTTGAATGTGACCGCTGTCTATAACTCTTTTGATCTGGACAAGTTTGAATTCGATCCCGATGACCTCAAGAGGTTTGAAGAAAAGTGGGGATTCGACGGCCCGAAGCCGATTATCTACCTCGGCAACGCCAGGCCGGAAAAAGGATTTCTTGAAGCCTTTGAAGCTCTCCGGGGGATCGATGCGGTTTTCGTGGCCACGGGAAGGACGGAAATTCCCCAGGGGATCCGCCTGCTACTCCTGAGTTACACGGATTATCTCAAGCTCCTTAGGATATGTTCCCTGGTCTTGACCATGTCCAAGTTCGAGGAAGGATGGTGCCGGACTGCGCACGAGGCCATGCTCTGCGGCACCCCGGTCATCGGGTCGGGGAAAGGGGGCATGGAAGAGCTCCTCAGCGGAGGGCAGCAGATTGTCTGCCGGGATTTTTCACTTTTGCGATCCACAGTCATTGGAGTCCTTAATGACAAGGAAAAAATGAAGAGAATGAGCGCCGCCGGACAGGAGTTCGGGCGGGCGCACTCCTTCGAAAATTTCGGCAGGAGTTGGAATGACCTGGTGGACAGAGTCGTCTCGTCGTCCGGAAGAAAAAGGGTCCTTCACTTCACTCACGCGAACGCCCCTTACGGGATCGGCAGTTTCCTCCTTCACCTGTTGCGCGTTCATGGGCGGCACAGGGACATCGACTAGGCTCTCGGCTATAGCATAGAGAACGAATTCAGCACAAAGTTTCGTGAAGAGGAGATTCCACTGCTCCGCTTGCCTGCGCTCTCGGCGAGGGAACCGCGGCTCTTTTTTTCCTGCCTTTTTCATTTCCGCCGTTTTGACGTTATAGTTTTTCACACCAGCTCACCCTGGGCTTTTCTAGCCGCGTTGTTCTTGCGGAGGAAGATCATCTTTGTTTTTCATGGTGCCTTCGGGCTAAGGGGAGGGCCTCTTGATTTCGCTAAGAAGGGATTTTACACACGGATTATCCACAAATTTAGCGATTTCATGGTCTTCGCTTCTCATACTTCATTGTCGTTGTATCAAAATCGAATCGGCCGGCTGCCTTCCGGGAACAAGGTCGCGCTGTTCCCATTCGGCCTCCAGATCGACGCGCTACGTCCAGGTCGGAGGCGTGAGCGCATAAGGGCCGATCTCGGGTTGGGCGGGGAATTCGTCATCGGGACAGCGGCCAGGATCGACCGTATTAAGAGAATCGAAAAGCTGATCGAGGCTTTTTCTCTGCTCCCTGACAAAGAGCGTTATCGGCTCTTGATTTTAGGGTCGGGAGACAAAGCCTATCTCAATGAACTCTTGACCTTAACGAAAAAGGAAAACCTGGGGGATTATGTAAGGTTCTTGGGTTTCAGGGAGGATGCCATAGACATAGTCAGCGGGTTGGATTTTTTTGTCTTGCCCAGCCGCAACGAAACGTTCGGATTGGCCATTTTGGAGGCCATGGCCTTGGGGATTCCGTGCGCCGTATTCAAGGATGCGGGAGGAGCGCGGGATATCATCGGAGACGCCGGATTCGTCGTTGAGACACCGGCGGAGCTTAGTGAGAATATCATCAAAGTCAATAACGGTTTTTATGGAAAGGACGGTTTGTCCTCGAGGCTTATACAAAGAGCAAGAGAATTCGACATTGAACGGACAGCCGACAGGTTTTATAATCTTTATAAGGAATTGGTTCAGGGTTAGCTTTGTCATACCTCTTCTTCTCGCCGGCCGCAAGTTGTGTTCGGGACGGCTCTGTGCAGGATTATTGCCCGGACGTCCCGTTTGATCCGCCGGTCGCTTTCCCAGAGATCCCTTTTGTCAAAGCTGCAAATCCGGGGAATCCCGTTTATCAGATGGTCAGGGGGCTGCTCCTCAAGATGGGATTGGATGAAGAGCATTTCGGGACCGATCAGTGGAATCCGCTGGGGCAGATCGTACGTCCCGGGAACAGAGTCCTGATCAAGCCGAACCTGGTTACGCCCCGGCATTACCTCGGAGGGGGGGCGATCTCCAGTTCCATCGTCCATGGCTCCGTGCTCAGGCCGCTCATTGATTATTCAGCGCTAGCCCTGGGAGGAAGCGGTCCCATCCTGATTGCAGATAATCCTGTGGAGAGCGCCGACTTTGACACGCTGATGCAATTGACCGGGATCGAGCAGATGGTCGGGGCTCTCAAGGCAGGTGGAAGGGGAGACATACAGGCCATCGATCTTCGCCCCAAGGTGCTTAGAGAATCAAAGTCCGGGCGGTTCCATTACGTTGCGCAACCCGGCGACCCCCTAGGGTACGTCACTATCGATCTGGGCGAAGACAGCCTTTTTCACGAACTTGACGGCATCCCGAATCTCCATTATTACACTCTGGCTGATCAGACGGTCGATCATTTTGATCCCCGGTATTTCGGGGAAAGCGCCACAGACAGGTATCACAATTACGGCAGCCATAAGTACGTGGTATCCAGGTCCATTTTGAATGCCGACGTAATCATAAATGTCGCCAAGCTCAAAACCCACTGCAAGAGCGGCGTAACCCTGTGCTTAAAGAACATGATCGGCATGGTGTACCTCAAGGAGTGCATGCCTCACCACCGGCCCGGACCTCCCCCCGATGGAGATTCCTTCCCCTTTTATCCGGCTTCGCATTATGTCGCGGTCCGGAAATTGTACAGGTCATTGAGAAAATGGCTCCAAGTTCACCGCTATCCGGGATTCAGGGTCTTCAGGAACTTTCTGCAGAGAAAAGGAATTCTCATCCACCAGCACGTCGAACACGGGAACTGGCACGGGAACGATACACTCTGGAGGACCATCCTGGACTTGAACAGGATAGCTG
>JBAQGA010000223.1:0-10495 GCA_049287565.1 Candidatus Aminicenantales bacterium | reverse complement strand
GGTTTGGCCGTGACCAGCTTACCGATCACCGAGACGACGACGGCCGGCACGATGTCGGAAAACGAGGTCGAAAACCCGCCGCCGACGATGAAGACGTCCATGGCGCTGCACATGTCTCTCAGGCCTTTAACCATCAAGTTCACCCTCTCCTGACTGGTCATCTCGATGCATTTCCCGCAGGTGCACTTTCCGGCAAACCCGCAGGGGCCGACGATCACCTTTTCGTTCAGCGGCCGGGTGCCGATGAAGTTCATCAGAAAAATCGGCCTGGCCCCCATGGCCACGACATCGCGCATGGCTCCCCCGGCTCCGGTGGCGGCCGCGTCATACGGCCTGGGCACGCAGGGAGAACAATGGCTTTCCATCTTTCCCACGAAGGTTCCGTCGGTGCCGGGAAATTTGAAGACCGCCGCATCGTCGCCAGGACCAACGATCATCGCCTTGGGAAAAATCTTGCCGACCTTCTTGTTCAGGGTGTCGATCGACTTGAAGTCAATGGCCTTGTCGATGTTGTGATGCAGATGGATAAACAAAGCATGCATCAGTGCCTTTTCGATTGTGTTCATTCCCTGACCTCCTTAAAAAAATCGCTCTTCTATGCCTACGGAACTTGATAAAAATAGCTCATCCTTGTGGAATCTAAAGGGAGTTATTTAACATGCTTAATAATCCAGTCTCCGATGGTATTAAGAACAACGGGGGCTATGGTTTCCTCAATTAAAGCATATTCGGTTGTCAAACCTGTATTAGCGGTTTGAAAGAGATGATTGATATCGGGGAATTCTACTGTTTTATAATTCTCATGCCCAGCCTTCTGGAGAATTTCTTCCACTGTTTTTAGATTCTGGGATGAAGGAACATGGACGTCCTTATTCCCCCCCAGAGCTAAAACAGGACATTTGACCTTGGAAAGGAAAGTTGCAGGATCAGTTCTCATTAAGTATCGATTCTCAGCGCTCAGGAGATACTCGATCATATCTTTAGCCATTTCTGGTGATAGCTTCATTTCGTTGCATATGGAATACATCCTTTCTCTCGCTCTGTCGTCATTTTCTTCCTTTTCAAGGGTATGGAATATTTGTTCCCAAGATTTGGCAATATCTACTGTATATGCGCTTTGATAAACACTTTTTTCTGAAGACACTTTTAGTTGATAGAGAAGGATATCTTTTCCGGGCAATGCAGGACCGGCCATAAGGACGATATAGGCAACCTCCTCAATCTCACTCGCAACGATTTGGGCGATAAAACCTCCTTCGCTATGTCCTATCAACCCAATTTTTTGAGGATCGATAAAGGAGCACGTTTTTAGAAATCGCAAAGCCGCTTTAACGTCCTCCGCAAGATCAGCGCTGGTTGCCCTTTCTTGACTGCCTGTTGATTTTCCAACTCCCCGATCATCATAGCGGAGAACAGCGATCCCTCTTTTGGTAAGATCATCAGCCAAAACCTGAAAAAAACGATGGCCGCGGTAGCCTTCTTCATTTCGATCTTGAGGGCCTGCCCCGCTTATCAATATAGCCGCAGGATAAGGGCCTCCTGCTTTGGGATAGGTTAACGTGCCAGCCAGGACGATATCATCATGGACATTGGGAAAATTTACATCCTGTTCTGTATAAGGATAAGGTTTTTGGGGAGTCTGGGGACGAACTGGATAGGAAATTCTTGTAACTTTTTTTAAATTCACGGCTGTTTCCCCATCGCCTCTTTTTAAGACCCCCTCAATCGTCTGTCGATCCGCTTTTAGAGAACCTGAATAGGTAAACCTGACAAGAGGAATCGTAATACTGATGGCATTGCCTTCAATTGAAAAATCTTGAACCGGAATACCGCTTGCACCTTGCAGGGGCAAACTGCAAAGGCATTGTAACGTATTATCCTCATTCTTCACTATTTCAAAAACAAGCTGAAGTTTGATTCCTCCTTTCCCTTCTATGAAAGCTTCCCATTTGCCTAAAAAAAATTCCGATTCCTTGGGAGGCAAATCCTTTTTTAGCTGCGCTTTTATGGATGAATCAGAAAAAACAATCGCCAATGAAAAAATAAGAAAAATAATGGATAGCATACAGGATAGAAATTTTTTCTTTGGAGCTCGCATGAATTTATCCGCTTTTTAGCTCAGGTAGCCTGTGCCGACATCCTCAACGAAACATAGCACTCGGCATCTGGCACTGTCAAGAGCCCTAAAACCGAAAAGCTTGTCGAATTCAGAATGAAGAGTCCTCCAAGGAAGTAAATCAGATACAAAGGCTGGGCCGAGATGATCCGCAAGGTCTATGAAGTCGACCCCATGGTCTGTCCTCAAAAGGTCATCGCTTTCCTCACCGACTATGCGGTGGTGGATCGCATCATCGACCACCTGAAGATGACCTTTGTCGCAGACAAGCCCCCGCCACCGCGCCTCGCTTATCAAGAAGCCCTGATGGCTGCTGAGGCCGACAGTGAGTATGTTTGTTGATTCTCTCTTTGCCCTAGAGGAGAGGCCTATCGGATTTCCGACACTTTTTAGCTTATCCGCGGCTTTTTGTTCCCTTTCCGCTGGGTTTCAGCTCAATTTGACATCCGACGACGCCCCGATCTATCATTCCCCACGATGGGGTGAGGCAAAATTGGTGCTTGAACGATCATTCGACCAACGCAACAAAAAACAAAATTCTTATAAGGAGCAGCTTTTCGGCAAATCCATTCCGCGTTAAGCTCGGGCTTGACGATTCTTCCCTTCTGCTGGGCGGCCTCTTTTATGCCTGGTCAGGATTTATCTCTTCTCCAAACCTCATCAGGCTTATTTTTAAATAAAATAGTCCCCTGGCCAGAGGGTTGGTAGTAAAAAGGAAACTGGTAAGTCTGGGAGCTGTCATTCAGATAATAAACCGTGTAGAGAATCCAGGCATTGTGCTCATCTTTTTTTCGTTTTACCTTGGTAATGACATGATTGAATACTTCGCCGGTATCCGTGCCGAAAGAAATCTGGTCTTTTCTAAGCTCGAAAAAAGTGCCCCTGTGGCTAATGGCTTGGGTTCTCCAAACACCTATCAGCTCATCCGAAATCGTCTTGGTGCTCTCACATCTCATATCAAGGAATAAGATGACCAGGAGTGTTGCGACCAAACAATACCTATTTTTCATCGCTTTCCTCTTCATCAATATCGTCGATTGTTTTTAAAAATAGATCGACAACCATAGGATCGTATTTCTTCCCCGCCTCCATTTTGATGCTTTCCACGGTGGTTTTGCGGTCGAGTGCCTTACGATAAGGACGATCAGAAGTCATCGCATCATAACTGTCCGCCACACTGAAGATACGACTATAGAAACTGATCTGCTCGCCGGCAAGACCGTTGGGATACCCCGATCCATCATAGTTCTCATGATGCTCCAGCACGATCCGCATGATGTCCGTATAGGCTGATATTGGCTCGAGAATTCGTGCTCCTAAGCGGGGGTGTTCCTGCATGATGATTCTCTCTTGGGGAGTCAGTGCTCCCGGTTTATCCAGGATTTCGTTGGGTATACCCAGCTTGCCGATATCGTGGAGGAAACCGCCCCGCAGGATGATAGCTCTTTCTGATTTGGACAACCCTGCGGCTCGACTGATAGCTAAAGCAATTTTAGTAACTCTTTCTGAATGTCCTGCTGTCCAGGAAGATTTAGCATCAATGGCCCGAGCCAGCGCGGTGAGAGTTCCCTGGTTGAATTGTTTGACCTCGGCGACTAGTTCAGCGTTTGATAAAGCGATGCCGACTTGGTCTGAAACCTGACGCGCCTGATTCAATTCTTCTGGGGAGAGCTCGGGAGAGTTTTCATAGCCAAGACAGATGATTCCGGCTAAATGCTGCTTGAGAAAGACAGGAAAAACCTGGAACCAGCGAATCCCTTGCCGAGAGAGTGTCCTCACATATTGGGGGAGAGAATCTTGCGCCTCGAGAGAGAACGTTTCTGGGTTGGCTCGGAGCCGTTGCATGTCCGCGGGCTCGATGTTTATTCTTTCAACCGGGATATCATGGCCGGGGTTGTTCTTTGCCGTGTAAGTCCATCCTGAGGAACTTGTCTTCGTGTTTAATATGGTGATGGCCGTACCTTGGCAGGGGAAGAGGACGGGAATGCGACCAAGCAACGTCATCACGATTTTTTTCGCATCTAAAGAAGAGAGTATGGCGCCGTCCAGCTCCGCAATCGTGGTCAGGGTTTTGAACTGCCTCCCCAATTGGACGGTCATTTCATTAAATGAGCTGGCAACCTCTGAGAATTCATCATGGCTTTTAATGATCACCCGGCTGTCAAAATCTTTTTTGGCGACTCGTTGAGCCCCTTCTTTCAGCTGTATCAGAGGTGCTAGGGTTCTTCGAATCTGGCTCAAACTCAGGAATAAAACCACCCAGATGGAGAGCAACACAACCAGTGGAAATGTCTTTTTAAAATAGGCGATGGGCGCAAATGAATACGCCTTGGGTTCACTCAATATTATGGTCCAGTTTTGAGATACGAAGCCGCTTTGCAGAAATAATTCCCTTTGATCGGCCAAATATCTCGTCTGTCCCTCTGCCCACTCAAAAAAAACCGGACTTCTGTCTATCCCGTTCCGTGTCGGTTCTGCGGAAGCTGCGTCCACAGATCCCCATGATGAGAAAAGAACATTTCGGGCATGGTCGAGAACCAAGAGCTTTGTCAGCGGCGGCAAAAAGCTTTCATCTCCGACCTGCCATAGATAATCCGGGTTGATTTCAGACTGTAAGATGTATTTTTTATGTGGCGCAGGTTCAACCGATATGGACATGTAAATATGAGAGATACGGCTGGGGTCACATTGAGTGGTTATAAGAGTTTGCCCGGAAAGAACTTTCTGCCTCATTTCGAAAGTCAACCGGGGCCTGTTCTCAATCTCTCCAAAAAGGGAAAGGGGAATATCTTTATCGGTCAGAACCTCGAGACTATTGAATCTTTCCTTGAGATGTATCCCGTAGTCTTGGGTAGCCCTAATTTGATTGGCTAGAGGAACGGCTTTGACATCAGATGCCACCCTGATCAGCTCCGCTTCTAATAACACGAGGCGCTCATAAATGGACATGGATATCAATTTATTGGCTTGGTGGAGACGACTTTGGCTCTGTTGATAGAGTTGATTTGTCACATTGCGAAAAGAAAGCAGAGCTAAGATGCCTATCGGAAACAGCGCGCAGATTATAAATAAAAAGGACATCCGCTGGGCCACTTTGCCGCGAAGAAAGGCACGCTTGTAATTCATTTTAAAAAGCTCTGATCAATACTTTGAAGCCACGCCGATATATTCACCATTATTGGCCCGGATGATGTCATCATGGCTGGCTTTGGCTGTGAGTGGCGGCACGCTCTTTCCATCTTTCCCCATGCTGTACAGGTCAAAATCTGAGTTTATCGGGACCAGGAATCGATCTTTTCGCCATTTTCCCTGAACCTCGTTCTTTTTCTTGCCGAAAATAATCAAGTATTCGTATGGATTTCCCCATGGATCGATGCGGTTTACGATTTCGACATTATCTATCGTAGCGGGACAATATCCAAAATCCGCCAGATAACTTCCAATCTTTGCGCCGATTATCGCAATATCCGCGCAGGCCCTTTTTACCCTCATCTTGTCGAGCACTGCGGACACACTCGGGACTATGAGCGCAACAAGTGTCCCGATTATCGCGATAGCCACAAGGATCTCTATTAGAGAGAAAGCGGAACTTGTCTTGATGTTTCGCCCTCTACGGCTCTGCGGGATAATCGAACTTAAGATCTTTTGCCAAGCGCCGACGCTTTTAGGCCTTCCTTGTTGCTGAAAATTATTTGCAGGCAATTTTTTCGGCTTCGGATATTCTTAGTGAACTAACTCCTCATGCAATAATTCCAGATCCTACTTATTCTTTTCTAATGCATGACCTGACACAATCGTCTCTAAAGACTATTTGAGAGATGAAATTTTGCCTGTTTTTATCACCCGTAGAGGTGATCCGAAATCTCGAACTCTCCCCCCCAGAAAATATTGGGCCGATGCCAGGACTCCAATCATCGGAATTTACTGCTTTTTCGGCATCGCTCGCTTCATATTTCTCGCTCGTTGAGGTGATTTCCTGCTGAATACCCCGGGTCTCTAGCGCCGGAGAGCTTGACGGCGAGGTTGGATTGACAGATCTTGGAGTTCTGAGTGATGGATGTTTATAGGTAACAGGATGATGTGATGCACCTCCTCGGGGAGTTTGATAGACTTCCCGTTGGAAAAATTTTATTCAGGAGGTGCACAGATGGATAGGGTCGTCGGATGTCAAAAGGTTTAAAAAGCCGCAATTCCAAAGGGGGCGCCCGGCCCAAACAGCTCAGCAAACCAGGCCGAGGAGGTAAAGGGCGGCCAGAATGATCGGCTGGTGGACAATGTAGATCAGCAGGGAATGCCGGCCCGCGAAGTTGACGAACGTAGTCGGCAACCGTCGCCGGACCAGGCTGCGTTTCGAAGCGTAAACAGATTTCCCCAGGGCCGCGCCCGCCAGGAAGACCCCGAACCAGGGGAGAAGCGGGAAATAGTCGAACGAGGAGTAGGCCGGGCTGTGGATTCCCAGCGGCAGGAGCCAGTCGAACCGGATGGTCACGCTTTTCAAGACGAGCGGAAGGGCGACGCCCACGCCGAGGACGGCGGCGCCAGCGACCGCACAGGCCGGGGCCGCGGCTTTTTCGAGGGCCAGGCCGTAGAGGAGAATCGAGGCCCCCAGGCAGTGGAGGATCCCGAAGTGGACGGTCGCGGCACGGTTAAAGACGAAGGTCACCGCGGTGATCAGAATGGCGACGGCGAGCAATCTAAGGGAGCGGCGGACGTTGCCGCGGCTCAACGTGCTGCTGATACCCGAGAGGACGACGAACAGGGCGGCGAAGAAATATTGGGCCGCGAGCCAGGCCGGGGTCGAGAGATCCGTTGTGAAGCCGAGGAACGACCTGAGGCCGGCCATCTCCCCGAGATCATAAAGGAGGTGGTAGCCGACCATCAGGATAATGGACAGCCCGCGCAGGAAGTCGATCTCCCAGATGCGGTCCCTGCGCGGCGCGGGCGCGGCGGCGGAAAGCCGGGCCGGCCCCGCGTCTCTCGGGCTTTGGTTTTGGTCCGGCATGAAGGTGATTATCTCGCCGGCCGGCCCGGCTGTCAAATTCATCGAGCCAAAAAAATTCGAGCGGCCATTCGCCTAACGCAAATTACGGCTTGGCAATATTCTTGCCAGAGACCGCAGTCCTTCTTACATCATCTGGTTTCTTTTTTATCTGGATGAATTTGTAACCCCGGCGGAGGCTCAGGAAAAAGCGCAGAGATACGCGACAAAATTAGTGGGGCGCTTTTTAGCGTTGAAACAGTCCGTTCTTCTTATCTTTCAAAGCTCAGTCTGTGTCCTTTGTCACTCGCAGCGATCCGACTCTGAAGCCAGCATCGGTTCTGTAGTTCCCCACCATAAGTCTCTGCGGCGCCGGCCCAGACTGCTCGGCGATCACCCGCTTCGATCCAAGATCGACCAGGGCGATGTGGTTCCACTGCCGCCGGTCCCTGGCATATCCTCTGAGCCCTAGGGAGTGAAGCGCCCCCTGGGCCTCCCGGGTCAGAGCACGGCCCGAATGACGCTGGTCGATGAGTATCAGAAAACCTTTTTTATTCCTCACTCTCTGTATAAACCTGGCCATTTCTGGACCCTGCCTGCCGGGCCCGATATAGTCGAAGTTCTGCGCCTGAGATATACGGCCATCAAGACTGATGAAGTAGATATTGTAACCCCTCGACCACGTAAACTTGCTGCCGTTGATGCCGATAAAAGTCCTTCTGCCACCGCATTCCACCCGAAGGTCAAAGGGAAGTGCGTGGCTGCCGTCTGCATTCGACGGGAGAAAGGGCTCATACCGGTAAGCGAATGAATAGACCAATAGGTTTTGGTCCGGAGGGCTGCAGTGCTTCGGGACGGCAAACCCCGTTTCCTCTTCGTCCAGCGGCCACTCGAAGATCTTCTTCCCGTTACAAAACAGGGAAATGTACTGCCGCACAGGCAGATCGCACAAAGCCTGGGCCTTGAAACCTGCCAGCCTGAATGTGTCGGGACAGTGAAACTGGGCCGCTTTCCCGGTAAGGATGGAGTTGGGGCCGGCCATACCCGGCGGGTTCTTCGACAGAGTCTCCATGATACTTCTCTGGGCCAGCTCCTGGATGACGACATCCGGGTGCTCCCGGATGATCAGCCGGGTATCCGGAAAACTCCGCCAGCTGTACACGCTCCGGAGAAAGGAATCTCTCAGGTATAAAGGGAAAGCTATTCCAAAAGAGTCATGGAAAATGACTGCCTTGGCTTTCCGCGGACCATGGGCGGGTCCTTCGAAGGCCAGGATTTGACCGAGAGAATTTTCTAATGCAGGAACCCGAGGAGGGAACATTTCACCGTCTTTTCCGATAAGCGTGTATTTTTTTTGGGGGATCGTCCCACCGAGGCCCATCATCCTGGCCAGGTCCCCCGAATATTCCACATCTTCCTTGATGTCGTAACTTTCGAGACTGTCGGCTGAGATTCCGGGAAACCAATCCGCCAATCTTTTTTTGATCTCCTGGACGGCGGCAAAAAGGCCGACGCTGTTCCAGTGAGTATCCGCTCGGCTGTAGACGCGGTATGAGTTTTTCAGCTCTCTAAGCGGTTTTCTCAAATCCAGCAGATCGATGCCGCCGTTATCCTTTAAGAAAGCAGCGATCTGGTCGAGGACTGTCCGAGCGCTGACACGGTTGAGATTTACGGGGACTTTTTCAGGGTAAATCTCCCATTTGGCCGGGGCTACGGTTAGCAGGTACTTGATGCCGAACATGGCCAGCCATCCCTTGCGCTCTTCGAGGACATCTTTTATCTCGTTCAGCTCTGAGGCAGACAGTCTGATGATGCCGAGGAAATCATCTAGAGTCCTGTTCTGGGTGATGAAATACCAGTCGTCCCTGCCCACCAGGACTTTATTGCCAACGATTAGACCCGGTATTTGGCTTCTGATCCTGCCGAACAGATGCACCAGGCCGGACCTCAATCCGAAATTGTCCTTGTAGTAGCTGTTGAACGTGTCGGGATAGCGCAGCAACCCGGCGAGTGTCCACTTGAGTTTCGTCCTGTCCGCCAGCATCCGTTGTTCCTGCAGCCTGATACGAGGTTCGATGGGGATAATTTTGCTCAGCAAGGGAAGGAAAATGACGGCAATAAAAAAAAGCGCCAGGGCTGCATTGAATATTTTCCGGGTCATTTTTTGCTTTTTATCCGCCTGCATCCCTAAAAACGAAAATAGATAAACGGATTGTAGGTTCCGTTGGCGATCCACATGATTGCCCAGATAAAAATAAGAGCCAAAACCGAAAACTCAAGGACAAAACGAAAGGCGCTAAAGGGGGCAGCCACGATACCGGGCCGGGACCGGATCCACCGCTTTAAGCTTCTGTTCAGCGTCGGGGCGATCGGCAGGCATCCCAGTACTCCGGCCAGGAACACAATCATGAACTCAGGATTCAGATACAGCCCGGCATTATAGACGCTCCCGTCACCCCTGGCCCACCCGGCCATGGCCTTGATCATACCCCAGGCCTGGCCGATGGTCTCCGAGCGGAAGATCACTTTGATGCATATGCTGATGACGAGAAGGTAGCCGTGCTGCAGCGGAACCCACAGCCGCTTCAACAATTTCTCCAAGCCCTGCCTCTCCAGGATGATGAATAGGCCGTGGGTCATCCCCCAGACAACATATGTCCAGCTCGGACCGTGCCACAGGCCGCAGAGAAAAAAGACGACACAGAGGTTGAATATCACCCTCGGCAGGGGACGCCGGTTGCCGCCCAGGGGAAAATACAGATAATCCCTGAACCAGTTGGCAAGGGAGATGTGCCAGCGGGTCCAGTATTCCCTCAGCGAGCGGGCTATGTAGGGATAATTGAAATTCTCCAAAAAATGGAATCCCAGCATCCGGCCCATTCCGATGGCCATGTCCGAGTACCCTGAAAAATCGAAATAGAGCTGAATGGTGAAGCCTACAGCCCCCAGCCAGGCCAGGCTTGTAGTCATGGATTCGGCGGGAACGGCAAAAATCTTATCCACAGTCTGGGCCATGAAGTCGGCCACGATGACTTTTTTCCCGAGCCCGATGATGAACCGTCTGACACCATGGCTGAAATCATCAAGACTCACCCGGCGCTCTCTGAGTTGTTGGGAGACATCCCTGTAGCGGATGATCGGACCGGCGACCAGTTGAGGGAACATAGTCACGAAAGTGGCAAAATCGAGCAGGCTTTTTGTAGCCGCGGTGTTTCCGCGAAAGACATCGATGGTGTAGCTCATGGACTGGAAGGTATAAAAACTGATGCCCACCGGGAGGGCGACCTGTATCACGTCGTGGAGCTGCCAGGCCGAAAGCCCCAGGGTTCCGAAGGCGGAGTTGGTGCTGTCGACGAAGAAGTTGAAGTATTTGAAAAATCCCAGTATGGACAGGTTGGCAG
>JBAQGA010000222.1:0-1626 GCA_049287565.1 Candidatus Aminicenantales bacterium | reverse complement strand
CATGAGGGATACCCCTAAAACGGCACCTCGCCCCCCTCGCCGGAAGGCTCTTTATCAGTCTCATCGTCCTTGTCCCCGTCCTCCTCTTCGTCCTCATCCTCCAATTTGAAGGATTCGGCTTTGACCTGGCCGTTCTCGTCCTTGAGCAGGATTTCTACCTTTTTCTCCGCCCGGCCCAGCTCCTCGCGCAGAAAGCGGGCCAGCTTGACGCCCTTCTCGAAGAGCGCCAGGGATTCGTTGAGGGACAGCCCTCCTTTTTCCAGCTTGGCGACAATAGCCTCCAGGTCGGCCAGCGCTTTTTCGAAGCCGGGATGCTCTTTTTTCTCCGTCTTGGCCATGGTCACTCCTTATCCAGATCCAGGCGGGCATCAACTCGCCGCGTTCGGTCTATGGTCTTGACCCGGCAAGTCAATTCCCCTTTATAGAATGAGACGGTCAGGTCTTCTTCGGGCCGGACGTCCTCAACCCGCCGGATAAGAACTCGGCCGCTTTCCTGGAAGCACAGGGTGTAGCCTTTTTTCAAGATGGTGAGCGGGCTGGCGGCGTTGAGGGCTAGGCTGAGCTGTTCCCAGCGGTTGCGCAGCTCCCTCAGCCGGGACTCGACAGCGTGGCGGGCTTTCTCCATGGCCAGGTCGAGACGCGATCGGCCCTGGAGGATTTTCTGTTGTTCCCGGCGCAGGAAGTTCCAGGCGCGGGTTTCCAGGTCGTCCACCCGCTGGTCCAAGTTCAGGAGCATGAGCCGGAAGCTCTGGAAAGAGCGGTGA
Source organism: Candidatus Aminicenantales bacterium (assembly GCA_049287565.1). Taxonomy (GTDB): domain Bacteria; phylum Acidobacteriota; class Aminicenantia; order Aminicenantales; family UBA8522; genus UBA8522. Next base: position 862 of record JBAQGA010000222.1, on the reverse strand, counting down.
TGGGTCAAGGAAAAAATCCGTTGCCGCCGCATCTCCAGCGACAAGCGGAGGTCCTTCCTGAGCCGTCCGGCCAGGTTTTCGATCCGTTCCCGGAAGGAGGCTTCCTTGTCCACGACCATTTCCGCCGCGACCGAGGGCGTCGAGGCCCGTGCGTCGGCCACGAAATCGGCGATGGTGAAATCCACCTCATGGCCGACCGCGGAAATGACCGGGATGGGACAGCGGAAGATGGCCCTGGCCACCTTTTCCTCGTTGAAGGCCCACAGGTCCTCGATCGAGCCTCCGCCCCGGCCCACGATCAGGACGTCCACCTCCGGCCGGCCGGCGAAGTAGTCCAGGGCCTCCACGATCTCCTCGGCCGCACCTTCGCCCTGAACCTTGACCGGGTAGAGGAGAATATGAAGCGCGGCGAATCGGCGTTTCAGAGTCCGGATAATGTCGGCGATGACCGCCCCGCGGGGGGAGGTGACCAGGCCGATGGTCTTGGGCAGGAGCGGCAATTTTTTCTTTCGGCCGGGGTCGAACAGCCCCTCCGCCCGCAACTTCTCTTTAAGCTGCTCAAAGGCCAATTGCAGGGCGCCCTTGCCCTTGGGCTCCGCCAGCTCAACGATGAGCTGGTATTCGCCGCGCGGTTCATAGACATTGAGCCGGCCTCGGCATATGACTTGCAGGCCGTCTTTCAAATCAAAACGAAGCTGGCGGGCTTCGCCGCGGAAGAGGACCGCCCGCAACTGACTCCGCTCGTCCTTGAGGGTGAAGTACTGGTGGCCGGACTGATGACGGTGAAAGTTGGACACCTCGCCCTCGACCCACAGTTGGGGAAAGGCCGTCTCCATCATGTCCTTGACCATGTGGGTCACCT
>JBAQGA010000221.1:0-2224 GCA_049287565.1 Candidatus Aminicenantales bacterium | reverse complement strand
CGTTGGAACCTGATCATTCCGAATAGCTTGAAACCGGCGGGAGGAGTCGGTGAGCCTTAGTTTAGAATTCCTCGAACGTTGTGCCTCTGAAACCGGCTTCCGGGTCTCGGCCCTTGAAAAGGTGGCCGGGCTCGGCGGGTTGGCCGGAGACATTACGCGGCATCCCCTTCTTGGAAAAGTGCTAGCCCTCAAGGGAGGCACGGCCCTTAACCTTTGTTTTGGCCCTCCCAAGCGTCTTTCCGTGGACCTCGACTTTAATTATGTTGGTCACGCCGAACGAGAAAAAATGTTGAAGGAAAGACCTCTTGTAGAGGCCGCCCTTATCGAATTGGCGCAGAAGCGCGGATTTCGTGTGCAAAAATCTGCGGAGGCCTTTGCCGGCCGCAAATTCTATCTCCATTATCGCTCGGTGCTCGGACCTGAGGACAGGGTCGAAGTGGACCTGAATTTTGTCTTTCGAGTTCCTCTTTCGGGATTGGAGTCATGCGAACTCTGGCAGCCGGGGGAACTGGACCGCCCTGTTGTGCGCATGGTGGGACGGGAGGAGCTTTTCATCGGAAAGCTGTTGGCGCTCCTCGATCGCGGAGCGGCCCGTGACGTATGGGACACCGCCCACCTGCCCGAGCTGGCGGGTGGGCGCATGGCAGCCGACCACTTTAGAAAATTGTTCATTGCCTTATCGGTTGTTCTTGATCACCCACTCTCGACATATAGCCGTAGTCGGTTGGAACGTCTGGTCACGGAGCGCGTTATCGTGGAACAGGTGGCGCCGCTTTTGAACGCTGAAATCGAGCTTAAAGTTGGCGAACTTATCGATAAAGCTTGGGCGGTCGTAATCAAGTTTTTTGACCTGAGCGCTGAAGAGAAGGATTATCTCGAATCTGCCGGCCGTGGCGACCTTCGCATGGAGCTTCTTTTTCCTGGTGATGTGCAGGAAGCGATGCGGGTTGCCGCCCATCCCGCAATCCAATGGAAGATTTCCAATGTAAAGGTTCATGCGGCAAAGCTAAAACCAGGGGCCTGATGAAAACCGCAGTCATTCGTACATTTTGGCTGTCCAAATTCTGCGCTGAGCATCGGCTCGAGAAGAAATATCTCATTGTTCCTTCCTATCAGGTTGGGCATCAGGTTGGGGAGGTGCTGGCGAAAGAAGGAAGGAGCTGGGTCGATAAGATATTCAGAAGGCTCAAGGCACAGAAGAAGTTCAAGTATTTTGGGTAGATTGAGGCAATGTGTCCCTTTCTTCATGGTTTTCAGGTAGAGGACCCCTGATTCACCTCCTTCGACAGTAGGTCGATCCCCTGGTGAGTCAGATGCCTCTGCCCAAGCGTCTTAAGTTATCCGGGAAAGGGGCTTACGGTCACGACTTCTGACCTTTGACAGAAATGAGTTTGGGACTCCGCAGGAGCTGGAAAGCCCGTCCGGACAAGGCTAGCTTTTCGTGTTTCTGCTCTGCGCCTTTGCAGAATAGGAGTGGCCTTGCGATCGAATATCTCCTTGACGTTATAACGTTATAACGCTATAGTACAGTTAAGGAGTGCAAACATGACCGGGACCAACAAACGAATCACGGTTTATTTGAAGCCGGAATACCATCGTGCGCTGCGGATCAAGGCGGCCGAGACCGAATACTCCGTTTCCGACCTGGTGAACGCGGCCGTGAAGCAGGCGCTTCTCGAAGACGCTGTTGACCTTGAGGCATTTGATACGCGGGCCAAGGAACCGCTTCTTGTCTTTGAAGATGTGGTGAAGACTCTCAAGCGCGATGGGAAAATATAAGATTCTCATTAGGAAATCAGCCGCCGACGAACTGGCCCGGATTCCGATGAAGGATCTTCGCCGGATCGTTAAGCGGATCCGCTCGCTTGGGGAACAACCGAGGACTCACGGCAGCGAGAAGCTATCGGTCCAGGAACGGTACCGGATCCGGCAGGGGGATTACAGGATCGTTTATTCTATCGACGACGGCGCCCGGACGGTCGAGGTCTTCAAGATCGGGCACCGGAAGGAGATCTATCGGGTTTAGACGCGCGAAATAAGGTGACAGTTACCAAATTTCGGAGAATTTGGAAACAGTCACCTTATTTTCCTAAGGGATTTCCATAAGCAGATCGAGAAACGCCAGGCAGGCCGTCTTGATTTCCGCTTTGTCTTCCGCAGGCAAGGCTTTTGTGGATCGGTCAAAAGAGCGCTTAAATTCATATCTCATAAAGATTTCAGGTGT
>JBAQGA010000220.1:0-6920 GCA_049287565.1 Candidatus Aminicenantales bacterium | reverse complement strand
AATGCCTTTCTCCTTCAGCTTATCTACAAACGTTATAAAATTATCGAGACAACACCTGGCTTGAATCTTTGTATTTTCCTCTGTCGCCGGTAGCTTGCCGGCATATTCACAATCTTTGTTTACCACGATCGGAAAATGCGTGGTCATTAAATGGATATACTTGTAAACAGGCGTATTCCTTTCGACCGACAGGTGTTCAACCAGATCGTCCAAAAAGGCTTTATGAGAGAAATAGCGAATTTGGAGTCTTTTATTTTTCTCGCTGAATAGACGTTGAACCAGCCAGAGTTCATCATTATAGATGAATTTCTTCAAGAACTGAGGTACATGACGAAACAATACGAGATCGATCATCAAAGCCGATTCGAATCTTAAATTCTCTTTTTTTCCTCCGCCATAAGGAACGGCAATCCGGTAATAATTTGAATACCGAGCTCCTCTCCGAAAGAGCAAATCGCAGACAAGATCTGTTTCAATGCCGCTATCATAGAGCACGTTGAAAATTGTTCTTCTCCGGTTGACCTGATTGACAAATTGGCGCATCGGCATATGGTTTTTATAGATTGTTCCGCTCAAGAAGGCGGGAACCGCCATGTAGGTCGTGGGGAATGATCCGATGGCTTCTCTAAAGAAAGTAAATCCCTCCAGGGAGGTGGAGTAACGCTCGAAATCTTCAGCCACAATCTCTTCAAATATGTCCGATTGAAATCCATCCAGAATGAATTGGATGATATTTTGCCGTGATGAGAATTCGAATATTTCTTTGGGTGGCTGCAGTTTCAGAGAAGATTTTTGATGGGCAGACCATGTCCCCGGCTTTTGGAGACTGGTGAACAATAGAGAAACGAGAACGACGCCGGTCAGTGCGATACTGGCGACGGTTGATATTTTATGGACTTTGCTAAAAAACAAACACGCCACGATAAGAAGCCCGACCCATAGGGTTCCATCCACCCATCCGCGCCACGCATTTCTTGACCAGTCAAAGGCCTGGCCATTCAATAGTCCATATTTCCAGACGAGAAAATTCCCTTGAAGCCAGACCAGCACCCCAAGAACAAAAATGATCGAGACATAAAGCCGATGGGCTCTCGCAGACAGCAGCAGACCGATGAGGCTCAGGAGCATCAAAAGACTTAAAGCCGGAAAAAGAAGAGATTTCAGGATGGACAGCAGAGGGACAGAAAACTCGTCGATATTACCCTGGTAAATCGTATATGGTCCGAATAAAAAAATATTGAGCACAAGAAAGAGAGACGGGCCTGCCGATGTGACGAGCTTCCTGACAGCGACGTGCATTTATGCTTTTAGGGGCACCTGTTAGTCTTCATCAAGTAGAGAGTTCTTTCTGTCTCCTTGATAGGAACGACCTTCTCGATCACAAAAAACCTGTTGAATTCCCTTTCGAAGTCGGGCCGAGTGTATTGATCAAAGATATCCTCTCGGGTCGCCAGAAGTCTTTGAACTTGCGAGTCGGTTTTGGGGACGAATTCGATGACCAACCAGCGGCAGATTCGGCTCAAGAATTCGGCAATTTTGGGGAAAGGCAGGTTATTGCTGATCGCCAGATGGTGAAGGAGAGCCAGAGCAAAGACGGCATCCGCCGGCCCACGCTCCAGAAGGGATTTCCTCTCCCGATTCTCCCAACCGATGGCCGGAGTGGGATTTGTCAGGTCCATGAGCAGGGGGAGCAGATTTTTTTCGTTCTTGTCCAGACAATCGCGGTAGTTGAGTTCAACGGCGATAAAATCCACGTCGAACGCCACCGTCTTGATCCCTCTCCGGCTGGCCAGCCGGCTGAAAACCCCGGTGTTGGCGCCCAGATCCCAAACGGTATCCGGCTTCATGACGTCCAGGAATTCCTCGATTATTTTCTTTTTCCATTCAAACCCTTCCGGAGTGTAGTTCGTTTCCTGATAGTAATGGGCCCATTCCGTCTTCTTGAGGGGGAAGCTCAATCTCCGGACCAGGGATTCAAGGCTCTCCGCAAGTCCGGCCAGAGAAACAGGACGAACCCGCCGCTCCCGGACTCTGACTGTCCTTGTGGAGAAATATTTCTGGCTCAGGGCATGAAGATGAACGTGGGAAGTAAGGCTCGGCCGGAAGCGTGTCCGAAAAGGAAGAAGCCGGCTCGTCAAGCTCATGGGAATCCCGTCGATAAAAATCCGGGAAAGCTGGTTGAGATGGAAATCCTTGTAGGCCATGAGGAGCAACGGATTGAGAAAATGCTGGCAGAACTGCCGGTAGGCCACCCAGGGTTTCAGCTGAAGCTTCTCGAAGGATAGCGTATCGACGAGAAGGGGCCTCCCGTCTATAAACTGGATGTTAAAGGCGCTGGCATCTTTAAGGGACATCCCAAAATCAAAGGCTGTTTTTTGGATCTTGAGCATGACCAGAGCCGCCTCTTTAAGCTGAGTGAAACACCACTCATACGGGTAGGAGATGAAGGAGACGAGCCGGGGCTTTATGATTTTGTAGGCGAGCTGGGGGTCGGGAGGAGAAATTTCGACCTCATCATGGTGAACAAGGAGTTCCCGCTCCGTCAGCGCCTTATACAGCCCGCTGGAAAGAAGCTGGTCATAGTGGTCTTTATAAATACAGTTGACCTGCCTGTAAAGTCTGCCTTCCCGTTCGAACAAAAAACCGCTGGGATCTCTAAAAGAGCTCGGTAGCGCCTGCGATTCATTCGGCATCTACTGTCTTATCGGATTCGCCCTTTTTGGAAAAACGGGTCCTTATTTTCTTCCAGAATATTCTTACAGAAAGAGAAAAGCCGACGAAACCGGCAATAATGAGTTGAATGATGTAACTTCCGGACCCCAGGTCGATATAGCTGTAACTGCACAGGGGGAGGAGAACTAGACCCAAAATAAGAAACGCCGTGAACCGGAACAAGAGTTTAGCTCGTCTCAAGTTGAGGACCTAATTAGCACAGATTTCCCAGAATGTCAAGCAGTCCTAGATCGTGCCATGTTCTCGAATTTACTTGCAGATAACGTCCGGATCCCAGAGCTCTTGGAAGACTTCCAGCGGGCTCTATTTCGTGGTTTTGATCTCCACCAGGCCGGCGAGCCTGAGGACCTGGATGTAATTGATCATATACTCGAGGCTCGCCTTTCGCGGCGACTGGGCATCGAGCATCTTCTTGATATCCAGGATGCTGCGGCTCCCGTTGATCAGACACTGCAGCTCGGCCGTATTGCCCATGAAATCTCTCGGCCCGAGCGGACTTACATGATGGCTTGGTTATCCTTGACCCAGAGGCTCGTCCCGGAGAACTCCGGCCCCCAGAGGAAACGGATCGACCTCCTGGGCCGGGGAAGGCGCCCCTCGGAAATCAGCGTCTGGAGCGTCCGGGCCACCTCGAGGACGGCGGCGCTGCCCGACATGTTGTCGTTCGCCCCCTGCTTGACGATTCCCTCGAAGAGATGCGCGGAAAAGATGGCTTCGCCTGAATCAGGTTCCGTTCCGGGGATCACACAGATTACGTTTTCCAGGTCATAAGGATACGTCTGTGTCTCGATATTGCCCTCGACGGTGATCTTCTCCCCCCTCATCAGCCGGCTTTTCAGGAACTCGCCCTCACGCAGGGGAATATTGAAACCGAACCTGGGCTTCGGCGGAAGCGGAATATGGCCGGCGGCCGATAAGGCTGGGTATAAAATATTAATATTTTTTTGTAAATTATTAAATATTTTTGATTTTATACTTGATTTTATTAATTATTTTACATATAATTATCATGAAAATGAATCGTGAGGCAGAAATGAAGCAAGATTGGCAGGAATTGACCAAGATCACCCGGGGAGCCCCCCTTTCCGTGGAAAGGGTTAGGCTCAAGGACAGCGGCATCGCCGTCGAGGGCAGTTTCGAGCTTCCCCATCTCGCCCGCCTGACCATGGAAGACCAGATCTTTGTCATGGTCTTTGTCCGCTCGCACGGCTCTATTAAGGAGATGGAGCGGCTCTTCGGGATCAGCTACCCGACGGTCAAGAACCGGCTGAACGCCATCGCCGGCCGGCTCGAGTTCGTGGACATCAACCCGCCCTCGTCGCGAGCCGAGGTCCTGGAAATGCTCGACAGGGGCGAGATCTCGGTGGATGAAGCCCTTAAGAGAATAAGAGGTGAGTCATGATTCCTATCGCGTTTCTATAGAGGAGGACAACGATGAGCGAAGAACGGAAGAAAATCCTGGAGATGCTCCAGCAAGGAAAGATCACCGTGGACGAGGCGGAGAAGCTGCTGGCCGCCCTCTCCTCCCCGGAAGAGACGGGGACAGGCGCTGCCAAGCCCGCCTGCAAATACCTGCGAGTCCAGGTCGAACCCGGCCCGGGGAGCGCGGAACAGGACCGGGTCAACATCCGCGTCCCGATGAGGCTCATCCGGGCGGGTCTCAAGTGGGCGGCCTTTATCCCCAAGCATGCCCAGTCGAGCATTAACAAGGCCCTTCACGAAAAGGGCATCGAGATGGATTTTTCGGCCATCACTCCCCAGGACATCGAGGAGCTTGTCTCCCAGCTCAATGACCTGACTGTGGAGGTTGAGGGCAAGGAGAAGGTCCGGGTTTACTGCGAGTGATCGGTTTTGTCAGCCGGATGAATGCCTGATTCCAGAAGGAATCGCAAGGGGATAATGCCCTTGCCATATCGGGTCTCCAAAGCCGTCTTTTCCTTCGTGCCCGCGGTGCCGTGTTATCCTCCATTCCAAGCAATATCAATCCGGTTCGGCAAGCAGGTCGATGTGATCGCCGGGCTGATCCTCGAAATAATCCAGGACTCGCTTCGGATCTCTCCGACATTCGAGGAGTTCACCCGTTTCCGTGATGATAGAGAGAGAGTAGTCGTAATCGAGGAGCAGATTCAAATATTCTCCACCAGACACACCTGAAGTGAGGCGGAGGGAATCTGGAAAGAATTCCGTGGCGATGACGGGTTTGTGTCTTCGAATCAGATCCCGGCCTCCCTTGAGAGCCTTATATTCAGAGCCCTCGATGTCGATCTTCAGGACATCCACTTTATCCAGACCGAGGAGGACCTCATCAAGGGTGGTGGAAAGAACGATGTCCCGGCTGCAGATCTCCTCCGGATTTCCGCTGAATTCCTTGAGACCGGCATTCGAGTCCACGGTGTAGACGACGAAGGCGGTACTCGCATCAGAGAGGGCGAAGGGATAGATCCGGACATTGTCCAATCCGTTGGCCCGGGCATTGAGATAGATGAGGTTGACGTTGGAGGGAAAGGGTTCGAAGGCATAGACTCGGCCGGCCGGCCCGACGATCCGTCCCGCCAGGACGGTGAAATAGCCCACATTGGCTCCGATGTCTATAAAGGTCGCCCCCGGAAACAGCCTGTCTTTCAACACCCTGGTGACGTGGGGCTCGAACTCCCGGCGGGCCCGGATGTAGCCCCCGATAACGCTGTCGTTGGAATAGACATGGAGGGTGAATCCTTCGTGCATCGAGACGGATTCGGGCACGGCCGGATCGAGCGTCTCGGCCAGGGCACGGCCTCTGAATTCTTCGGAACCGAGGAAGGTCGCGACCAGCCGGCCGAGTGTCCAGCCCTCCTCGATGAACGCAGTGTAGGTCGCCCACCCTCCCTTATCCGGCGCCCGTCCGAGAAGCAGGCGATAGCAGAACTCAATGTCCTGTTTTTCCGCCGGAATATCAAACGGATTCGCGGGCCGGCCGTGGACAGCCCCGGAAGCGGACTTCAGGATCAACGCATATTTGAGCCCCTTGAATTCGGGGGACGAGAGGAAAGAGCGGACAAGGGTTTCGACGGTCCATCCGGCTCTGACAGCATTTCCATAGGCCTCACGATCCCCGGGATCGGGTTTGCGGCCCAAGAAAAGACGGTAGCAGAAGCCGATGTCCTTTTCACAGGCCGCAGGATCGAATTCCTTGACGTTCATGGAACCTTCGGATCAATTCCTGAATTATATTTGTCCATTTGATGATTGGTTTGGCCGGTCGGATGAACACGTGATTCCAGAAGGATCCGCGGCTTGATTATTTTTTCTCCAGCAGGACCAGGTTGTTCTTGGTGATCCCGAAAGAGTCCATGATGTTTTTGAACTCTTCGTACTGGTCCAACGGAATGTCTTTTTTCTTGAAGATGAGCGTCTTCTTGATGACGACCGAAGATCCCGCCGGTTCATAGGATACGACCAAGGAAAAATTCCCGTAGTCTTTCTCAAAGCTAAAACCCTCGGGCAGATAGAGAGGCTGGAACTCGGCCGGAACTTTAAGAACGACGACGGACCGCACCTCCGCTTCTCCCGGCAATCGGAAAGGGTATCTGCGCTTGGTCAGGCTCGGGGAGGGAACCTCGGCGAAGGCATAGGGAACCTGGGGGAGGTGGATCAACATGATCGGGCCCTGGAAGATGGCAAAATCCTGGACCCTGAACTCCTGGGTGATCTTGAGTTTTTGGGCCAGGTCTTTAGGGTCGCTGAGCTCGTTTCTCAGGGCCGTTCCGTCCTCGCCCATCTTGTTGACCGATTCTTTGTAGAAGACCTCGAGCTCCTTGGCGGTCATGTCCTTGAGCTGCTGCCGGCCCCGCTGGTCGAAGAATCCGGAGAGCTCCGCCGCGATCTTCCCTTTGATCGCGCCGTCCGGCCCGATCTCAGCGGCGATCTCGCTCTGCAGAGCGCTCTCCGCTTCCGGGAGGCAGCGAACGGGCATGAATTCGACGGCCCCGGGTTTCACCGCCAGCCCCCGCGAACCCCTCCCCTCTCTGAAATAGCCGAAAAGAGAATCATCGGCAAAAGGATTGAGAAATAGAGGGCCCTCTTTTGCGCCGAGATCCACGGCCACGAGAACGGCATCAAACTGGGCGAGCGTCGGGACTTCCTCTTGGGGCGGGATGGAGCGGGAGTGGACCAGTACCGGATAGGCCTCGATGCCGGCCGCTTTCAGC
>JBAQGA010000219.1:0-11777 GCA_049287565.1 Candidatus Aminicenantales bacterium | reverse complement strand
TGGATGACCTTATCCAGGTACTTCTGAGCGTTTGCGGTCTCATCCGTCAGGCTGAATATTCGACCGGCCAGATAAGCGCCTTCAAACCCGGCGAAATAATCCTCCTTGTTCCAGTTCTTGAAATCCGTGATCCTCCCCGCGCTAGAAAGGCTTTTCCAGGCGTCGACCGGGATTCCCACCCGGCTTCTCTCCAGGACGACGATCAGCCCGACGACCTGCCCGTTCAAATCAAGGAGGGGGCCGCCGCTGAAGCCCTCGGACGTGGAAATTGTCGAGACGATGACAGACTGATTTCCCGCCAGCCGATGCAGGGCCATGACCGTTCCCTCGGCGATGGTGATTTCTCCTGATTCATTGGCACCCAGAGCAAACAGCCTGGCCCCTGATTCCAGCCCTTCCGAGCTGCCCAGGGGGATAGCGTCGACCTTGCCCTTCAGCTTAAGCAGGGCGATGTCGAGTTCGCGGTCGACGGCGATGATGCCGTCAAGCTTCATCTTCTTTCCCTTGACGTTGATGCCCTGGACCTCAGCGGCCTGGCTCACCAGGTGATAGCACGTAGCGACGACGTCCTGGGTCAGCCCGAACCCGACCCCTTTGGCAATGAGCTCCTTGCTGTCTCCGTAAGCGTACAGCGAGATGATCCCTTCTTTGTGCTTGTCGAAGAGGTCAGCGGATTCTTGAGTTTGAGAAAAAAGCGAAATCCCTGCAGCCAGGGATATGGCTAAGAAAACCAGACCGCGCGCCTTTGCAGTCATCCTCTTTCCTCCTTTTTCGGACATACTGAAACAAATTTACACAGAGCGGTCTGTTCTGTCAATGAATAAAATGTCGTGAGATTGACAAACGGAAGATGGTCGGCTAGCCTTGGGGCGGCATGGCCGTCAGCAGGTCGACCTTATCCTTTGCCCTGATCGCGCTCATTTTATGCACTCTTGTCTTCACACTCAGGGTCAAAAAAGAGATGGCCGATTTTGAGGTCAACTATAAGGCCGGACAACGGCTCTATGAAGGCGAAACGCTCTACCGGACATCCGATGGACACTGGCAGTTCAAATACCTCCCCTTTTCCGCCTTGCTCTATCTGCCGTTGTCCTTTCTGCCCCTTGGCCTGGCCAAGGCCTGCTGGTTCGGGCTGATCGTCGCGGCGTCTGTTTCTATCATCGTGATATCATCGAAAATTATTGATTATAAATATGATACGTTCTTCTCACCGGTCTTTGTCACGGTCCTGGTCATGGGCCGATATCTCTTCCGTGAGGTCCAACTCGGGCAGATCAATGCGCTGATCACATTTCTCCTGCTTATTATGATCTGCTTCCTGGTCCGATCGGAGAGCCGGTCCGCCGTTGCCGCCGGCGGCGCCATCGGAGGATTGGCCACGGCCCTCAAGCCCTACGCAGTCATCGTCTTCCCGTACTTCGCCATCCGCAAGAGGTGGCCCGCTCTCGTGACTGGATCGGCCGTCTTGAGCCTGGCCGTTCTTTCGCCGGCGCTGTTTTACGGCTGGAAAGGGAACTTCGTCGTGCTCGGCGAATGGCAGTCCTCTCTGGCCGCCTCGACGCCCTTTCTTTTTTCCTCTCAGGACAATATCTCTCTGGTCGGCTTTCTGATGAAGCGGACGCATAATCAGAACCTTTCTCTTATCGTTTACGCGATTATCGTCGTCCTCCTCGGCGGCCTCGTCCTCTTCCTGCTCCTCAGGGGAAGGCGCGTTTCCCGGGCTTCCGCGCTGGATGGCTTTCTGATCCTGGCCCTGATCCCGCTCGTCTCTCCCCTGGGTTGGGATTATACCTTCCTCTCCTTCGCCCCGGCCGTCATGCTCATCTGCCGGCATTACCGGGAGTATCGTCCTTTTTGGAAGGGATTCCTCGTTATGAACCTCCTGGTCATCTCCTTATCCCTGCATGACCTCATGGGACATCGCCTCTATGCGACCTTCATGTCCTGGTCAATCCTCACGCTCAATTTCTCGAGCCTCGTCGGATATCTGGCCTATCTGCGCATCAAGGGCCATGCTTAGCCAAGACCAGGAGGATATCTCCTCGACAATGAAGCCGGGAACCCGCAAAGCGGAAAGAACGATCCTGTTGACCTTTGTCCTGACCTTCATCGTCTTTTCATTCTGGCTCGGCGGTGCTTTTCTCGCTCCCTACCTCCGGAGCCTCTCTTCACCCTGGGCGAGCCTTGTCTATTCCGTCTATTCCCCTTTTTGTCATCAGTTCTCGGACCGCTCGATGAGCTGCTTCGGCCATCCGCTCTCCATCTGCGCCCGTTGCCTGGGAATTAACTTGGGCTTCCTTCTCGGACTCGTCCTCTACCCTTTCATCAGGGGATGGCGGCAGGTTCGAGTGCCCGAGAAAAAGGTTTTTTTTCTCCTTTCGGCGCCCATCGTCTTGGACGCAGCTGCGAATTTCATCAAGCTCTGGCAGTCTCCCAACGCCGTTCGCCTGGCCACGGGACTGCTCTGGGGCGTCCTCCTCCCCTTCTACTTCATCACCGGAATCGTCGATTTCATGATGCAGCGCCAAAAAAGAAAGCAGGAGAGCGCCTCTCTGATGAAGTGATTCCCATGAATGGATGGCAAATTTATCGCTTGAAATCCGGATTGCGTTCCCCATAGAATAAATGGAAGCCGTAAAGTGAGGAGGACGAATGAACCAACAGCGTCCGGGCATGTTTAGGCCGGCCCTGGTGGGAGGAGTCATCGCCGGCGTGCTGACCGCCGTTCCCCTGGTGAATTGCTTCTGCTGTCTCTGGATCATCGGCGGAGCGATGCTGGCGGCTTACCTTTTCGCCAAGGACTCCCCCGCACATTTAACCTCCGGCGACGGTGCGGTCGTCGGCATCCTGGCCGGGATTATCGCCGCGGTCACGGACGCCGTCGTCAGCCTTCCCTTCGAGACCATGAACCGGGAGTACGTCCAGAAATTCATGGACCGGCTCTCGCAGTTCGTCGATGAGATGCCGTCGGGCTGGGAGAACTGGCTGGAAAAACGCGCCGGAGACTTATCTCCGGCCTGGTTCCTGCTCGGACTCCTCGCTTCGGCCGTGATCTACGCCGCCCTCGGCGCCCTGGGGGGGACGATCGGTACCTCGATATTCGGTAAGAAGAAAGTCCCGCCGTTTCCGCCGCAAGGAGCTCCTGATGAAAAGACGCCTCAGAACCCAAGTGATCGTCAATCCTGAGTCCAATCGGGGCCGGACGCGCCATCGCTGGAAAGACATCAAGGAAGCTATCCGCAGCTTCATCCAGGAATTCCGCTACGAATTCACCGAAAAACCGCTCCAGGCGATCGAAATCACCCGGGAGGCGATCAAATCGGGACACGAGTTGATCATCGGCGTCGGCGGCGACGGAACGATGAACGAGATCGCCAATGGTTTCTTCGAGCGCCGGCTGATCATCAACCCCGAGACCACGCTGGGGATCTTACCCTCAGGGACAGGATGCGACCTGACCAAAAGCCTGCAGATCCCCGCCAGGATCAAGGACGCCCTCAAGGTCATCACCCAGGCTCCCTCCGTGCCGATCGATGTCGGCCGGGTGACCTTCCGGAGCAGCGCCGGGCCGGAAATGGAGAGGTTCTTCCTCAATGTGGCTGATTTCGGGGTCGGAGGAGAGGTCGTTAAGCAGGTCAACCAACGGCGTCTGGAAAGGAAGACTTCCTCCTATGTCCGCTGCCTGGTCAAGACAATGATGCATTACAAGAGCAAGAAGGTCCGCATCCGGATTGACGGGCAGGAGCTGCCCGAGGGCGAATACCTGATCGGCGCCGTGGCCAACGGCCGGATCTTCGGCAAAGGGATGAAGTTCGCTCCCCAGGCCAAGCTGGACGACGGCGAGTTCGATGTCATCCTGGTCAAGGGCATGTCATTTGGAGAGTTCTGCCGGCACGGCTGGAAGATATTCTTCGGGAAGCACCTGTCCCACCGCAAAATCCAGTTCATCCGCGGACGGAGCGTGGAAGCTTTCTCCCCCGACAAGGAAGAAGTTCTCCTGGAGCTGGATGGAGAGCAGCTGGGCTCACTTCCGGCACAGTTCGACATTTTGCCCTGCCACCTGCTCATCAAAGGGTATGTTTGAGGCCGGGGGCGCTAGTCGCGGTTCTTCCGGCTGTTGAGGTGATAGTAGGGGTCGTTGGTGAAGACGTGCTGGCCCGATGCGTCGACAAATTTCCGGATGGGAGTCCCTCCGGTGATGAACGGCTTTGAATAAGATGCCATAACCCGGCGGATGTATTCTATGGTCTCGGCATAGGGCGGGATGCCGTTGAACTTCTTGAGGGCCTCCTGGCCGGCATTGTAAGCGGCTAGGACCTTGGCCGTGTTCCCGCTGAACAGCTTGCTGAGGTCTTTGAGGTATTTGACCCCTCCCCTGATGTTCTCATCGGGATCGAAACTGTCCCCGACACCATACTGGGCGGCCGTCTCCGGCATGAGCTGCATCAGGCCGACCGCACCCTTGGGGGAAACAGCCCGGCTGTCGTAATTCGACTCGGCCCGGATAATGGAATGGATGAGGTCGGCGTCGACGCTGAACCGGCGGGCATAGGTTTGGACGATCGGGTCGTACTGCTGCTTCAGATCCGGTCGGACTCCGGGGCCAGCCGGCAGGAAGGAGGGGAAGATCGCGCAGACAATCGCCGCCATCCGGAAGGCACCGCGGGCGTGCCTCCTCGAACCTTTCAATCTCATTTGACCTTCTGACTTTATCACATCATGCCAAAAACTTGAAATTTTGGCAATCACCCTTAAGGGTGATTTTTCAGGCTAGTTTCTCGACCACGAAAAAGCTCTGCTCCAAGGCCTGGTTCAGGTATTGCGTCTTTTTTCCTCCTGCCTGAGCGAAATCGGGCCGTCCCCCCCCGCCCCCGCCGATGAGCGGGGCGATCTCCCTGATGAGCTGGTCGGCCCGGACGCGACCCACGAGGTCCTTGGTCACGGCCGCCACCAGGAGCGCCTTATCGTCCGCGACCGCACCCAGAACTACCACCCCGGAACCAAGGCGCGTTTTGAGCGAGTCCGCCGTGCTCCTGAGCTCGTCGATGGTCAAACCCTCCAATCGCTGGGCCAGGACGGATATCCCCTTGACTTTCCGGACTCTCTCTTCTCCCCCCTGGGTCTTGACCTGGGCCAGCTTCTGTCGCAAGATCTTGATTTCTTTCTCGTTCTCTTCGATCCCGATTTTCCACTTTTCCAGGTGGTGGAGGACATCCTTGCGGGGACTGCTTAGGACGGCCTGGATCTCCGCCAGGAGCTCGTCGTTATCCTGGATGCAGCGCAGGGCCTCCTCTCCCGTCAGCGCTTCAATCCGGCGCATACCGGCGGCGATGGATGACTCGGAAACGATCTTGAAAAACCCGATCTCGCTGGTGGCCCCGACGTGGACGCCGCCGCAGAGTTCCTTGCTGTAATCGCCGACACTGATCAGGCGCACGCTTTCTCCGTACTTTTCTTCGAAGATGGCCATGGCCCCTTCGCTGATCCCCTCCTCGAACGTCGTTATCCTTGTCTGGACCGGCAGGTTCTCCCGGATCTTGCCGTTGACGACGTCTTCGACTTTCCGGATCTCCGTCCGGTCCAGCGCCGCAAAATGGGTGAAGTCGAAACGCAGCCTTTCGGCGGAGACAAGAGAGCCGGCTTGCTTGATGTGGTCGCCGAGTATCTGGCGAAGAGCGGCGTGAAGCAGATGGGTGGCGGTATGGTTGTTGCTAATAGCCTGGCGCCGCTTCCGGTCGACCGCAGCTTCAACCTTATCACCGACCCTCAGCTCCCCGGCGAGGGCTTCGACTTCGTGGGCGATGAGACCGGGGAGAGGATAGAAGGCATGGTGCACGAGCCCCGAGAAATGGGACGTCTTGAGCTGGCCAGAATCTCCGATCTGGCCTCCGGCTTCGGCGTAAAAAGGAGTGGCCTCGAGAACGACCTGGCCCTTCTCCCCCGCCCTGAGCGCCGGGGCTTCTTTCCCGCCCTTGACGATGGAAAGCACTTCTGCCTCGTCGATATGGTCGGTCTCGTGGCTCCGTCCGACGACCTGGTGCTTCTTCATCCCCTCATAGACCTTGCGATCTTCGATCCGGGCATCTCCCTTCCAGGAGGCGCGGGCTCTCTCTTTTTGCCTCTCGAGCTCGGCCAAAAAGCCGGGTTCATCGACGCTCAAACCCTGTTCCTGGGCCAATTCCATGGAGAGGTCAGGGGGAAAACCGAAGGTGTCGTAGAGCTTGAAGGCTTCGGGACCGCCCAGAGCGCTCCGGCCGGCCTTCTTGGCCTCTTCGATAAACTGCTGAAAATACCGCATTCCGGAAGCCAGGGTCAGGGCGAACCTCTCCTCTTCGGAGAGGCAGAGACGGGAGATATAATGGGTCGAAGACAAAAGCTCCGGATAGGCATCCTTCATGATATCGGTCACCGTGGCGACCAGCTGGTGGACGAACGGCCGCTCGATCCCCAGAAGGTTGCCGTGCCGGAAGGCCCGCCGGATGAGGCGCCGCAAGACGTATCCGCGGCCGTCGTTCGAGGGCATGATCCCGTCGCCGACAAGGAAGGTGACGGCCCTGATGTGGTCGGCGATGATGCGCACATAAACATCTCCCGGTTGGTCAGCAGGGTACTCCCGTTGGGCCAGGTCGCAGATCCGGGAGATCAAAGGACGGAAGAGGTCGGTGTCATAATTGCTCCTCTTTTTCTGCAGGGCCGCGGCGGTCCGTTCCAGTCCCATCCCTGTATCGATGGACGGCGCCGGGAGCGGATGAAAAACCCCTCCCTCGTCCTGGAAATACTGCATGAAGACCAGGTTCCAGAGCTCAACGAAGCGGTCGCTCCCGTTTTCGATGAGCCCGCGGGGATCGCCCTCCTCCAAGTGGGGGTCCGCATCATAATGGATCTCGGAACAGGGGCCACACGGCCCGGTTTCGCCCATGGCCCAAAAATTGTCTTTCTTGCCGAAGCGGAAGATCCTTTCGGGCGGCAGCCCGATCCGCTCACGCCAGATCAGGAAGGCTTCCTCGTCCTCCTCATAAATCGTGGCGTAGAGCCTGTCCGGGGGAAGCTTGAAGACCCAGGTCACAAGTTCCCAGGCAAAGGTGATTGCTTCTTCCTTGAAATAATCGCCGAAGGAAAAGTTTCCCAGCATCTCGAAAAAAGTGTGGTGTTTGCTGGTCCGGCCGACCTGCTCCAGGTCGTTGTGCTTGCCCGAGACGCGGAGGCATTTCTGGACCGAGGCGGCCCGCCTGTAGCTTCTTTTTTCCAGGCCGAGAAAGACGTCCTTGAACTGGTTCATCCCGGCATTGGTGAACAGGATGGAGGGATCGTCCTTGGGGAGAAGCGAAGAACTGGCGACGACCTTGTGGTTTTTCCGGGAGAAGAAGTCGAGGAAGGCCTCCCGGATCTCCTGGGCTCTCATGGAGTCTCTTCTTCGGGAGCCTCCGTATCTCTCTCCACCTTGCTCATGCCGTGCTCCATCTCCTCCAGGGCTAAGTCCAGGGTGGACTGGATGCCCATGACGCGGAGCTTGAAGTTGTCCGGGTTCGTAGAGTAACGCAGGCCCTGTTCGAAGGAAATGTAGCCGTCCCGGTAAAGTTGGAATATGGACTGGTCAAACGTCTGCATGCCGTATTGGGAGACTCCGCTAGCGATGGCGTCGCGGATGAGGCCTGTCTTATCCTTTTCCTGGATACATTCCTGGATGTAGGGAGTACTGATCATGACCTCGACGGCCGGCACGCGGCCCTGGCCGTCCATCCGGGGAATCAGTCTCTGGGACATAACGGCCTTGAGGATGCTGCCCAGCTGGAGCCGAACTTGTCTCTGGTGGTAGGGGGCGAAAACGGCCACAATCCGGTTGATGCTTTCGGGCGCGTCCAGAGTGTGCAGGGTGCTGAAGACGAGGTGTCCGGTCTCGGCGGCCAGGATGGCCGTCTCGACCGTATCCAGGTCGCGCATTTCCCCGACCAGGATAACGTCCGGGTCCTCGCGCAGGGTCGCCCGCAGGCCGCGGGAGAAACTGCCGACGTCCATCCCGACCTCTCTCTGACTGACCGTGCTCTTCTTGTCCTTGTGCAGGTATTCGATGGGGTCCTCGATGGTGATGATGTTCTCCCGGCGATGAGTGTTGATGAAATCGATCATCGCGGCCAGGGTCGTGCTCTTGCCGCTTCCGGTCGTCCCCGTCACCAGAACCAGCCCTCTCTGGAGAAGGGAGATCTTTTCCAGGACCTCGGGAAGGAGGAGCTGGCGGATCGTCTTGACCTCCAGGGGGATGATCCGCAGGGCGATGGCGACCGACCCGCGCTGCTGGAAGATGCTCCCCCGGAACCTTCCGAAACCGGGCAGGCTGTAGGCCAAGTCAATGTCGAAATCTTCCTTGAGCCGGTCCTTCTGGTAGTCGGCCATCAGCTGGAATCCCAGCTCCTGGGTATCCTTGGAGGT
Organism: Candidatus Aminicenantales bacterium; assembly: GCA_049287565.1. Taxonomy (GTDB): domain Bacteria; phylum Acidobacteriota; class Aminicenantia; order Aminicenantales; family UBA8522; genus UBA8522. The sequence continues at coordinate 3,350 of JBAQGA010000219.1, read as the reverse complement.
CAACCGCGGAAAACCGGTCAGAGGAATGAGCGTTCCATGAACGCGGATAATAGGATGGTTTCCGGCCTTGACATGAAGGTCGGAAGCGTCCCTCTCAATAGCGACTTTCAAAAGTTCATCGACTTCCATTTCTTCACCTCACTTATATATAGGTCAACCAACGATGGACATCCTCCCGCTCCCCGTGGAGATAAGCGAAGAAAGCCTGCTGAAGTCTCTTGACGACGGGACCGCGTTTCCCGTTGCCGATTGCGATCTTGTCGATCGAGCGAATCGGGGTGATCTCAAAGGACTCATCGGGCGCTCCTCGGTGAAATATCCGGTCCCTTTTCGTCTCTCGGCAACATCAGGGCGGTCCACTCCATGTTATCTGAATCCCATTTCTAAAGTCAATCGCCCCTGGGGGTTAGATTGTCTCACCGCAATGGGGGCAATGACGCGCCTTGAGGGGTAAGGGACGACGGCAGTTCCAACAGAGCTGACTCTTGGTCTGTTCCCTGGCCCGAATTCGGATCAGGATGTCCTCGATCTCCGTCGTCTGGACTTCCTTGTTCTTCAACGCCGAGATCGCCTGGATGAGCTCGGCCGGTCTTTTATACCGATCCTCGACCTTGGAAGCCAGGCATTTCATGATAATCTCGTCGATGTCACGAGGGATTCTGTTATTCCGAAGCCGCGGCGGCGTGATCTTGCCCTGCTGAGCTTTTTCCAGGATCTTGAAGGGGTCCGGATCAAATATGGGCGGCCGGCCGACGATCATCTCATAAAAAATGCAGCCGAGGCTATATATATCCGACTGATAGCCGGCCTTGCCCATGAATTGCTCCGGAGCCATGTAAGGAGGACTGCCGATCCGCGTGGAGGCGTAGGGGACGTTGTTCAGCCAGGCCGAGGTCCCGAAATCCGTGATCTTGGCGGTCCCCTCCTCTGAAATGATGATATTGGACGGCCTGAGGTCCCGGTGGATGATCTTGTTCTTGTGGGCGTGGTCGACGCCGTGGGCGATCTGCTTGATGTAATCGAGGGCCGCCTCGCTCTCCAGGATGCGTTCTTTCTCCATGACCTTCTCCAGGGTTTTCCCCTTGACGTATTCCATGACCATGAAAAAGATCTTTTTTTCTTTCTCGGCGGCGATCATGCGGACGATGTTGGGGTGGTTGAGGGCCGCTTGAAGACGCGGCTCTTTGAGCAACTTATAGAGCTCAGCCGACTGCTTGTGAGGGACCTTAAGGGCGACCTTGATATCCAGCCAGGTGTCCCGCGCCAGGTAGACAGAGCCGAAGCCGCCGCTTCCAAGGGAGCGAATGACTTCGTACTTGCCGACCTTTTGTCCCTGAAGAAACATGATCACTCGCCCCAGAAGATCTGGATCGCCGCCAGGGCAGCCAGCGCGGCCGTCTCTGACCTCAGGATCCTCGTTCCCAGGCTGACCGCTTCAAAGCCTTTCTCCATCGCCCGTTGTTCCTCTTCCTTGCTCCAGCCTCCTTCCGGACCGACCAAGAGGACGACTCCAGGCATCGCCGAGGAGACGGAATCCACGGGCGCCTCTACCAAAATATCACGCAAGAGTATCCCTTCGTCCTCACAAAGGATGAATTTTTTGGGCTCGTCTCGGGACTCCAGGAACACGGAAAAGGGATGGGGCGCGTGGATTAACGGGATATCCGTCCGCCGGCTCTGCTTGGCCGCTTCCCGGGCAATCTTCCGCCATCTCTCCAACCTTGCCCTTTCCCGTCCTTCGAGCTTGAGCACAGACCGGGATGCTTCGATCGGGACGACCGCCTGGACGCCGAGCTCTGTCGCTTTCTGGATGACGAGGTCCATGGTCTTGGATTTGATCAGAGCCTGCGCCAGAACGAGCCGGATTTTGGCCGCCGACGGCTCCTCCTTCTCGAGGACGAGCAGCCGGGTCTGCTGTCGTCCGACCTCTATCACCTCCGCCCGGAATGAACTCCCCTGCTTGTCCACCAGCCAGACCTTCTCGCCCGACCGGACCCGCAAGACTCGGCAGAGATGATGGTGTTCTTCTCCTTCAAGCCGGGCATAAGGGGGACGCAGGTTTTTCTGCTCGACGAGAAAATGGTTTGAGGTCAATCCGATCTCTAATGAATGACGTTCTTCAACTTATCGATCAAACTCCGGTCGGTCGTATCCAAATCCTCGCTACGGAGCTCGGCCAGACGCCGGAGCAAGGCCTTCTCCTCCTTATCCAGGTTCTCCGGGGTCTTCACCCGCACCTTGACATACAGGTCGCCATGGCGACGGGCGTGCAGGTCTTTGATGCCCCGGCCTTTCAACCGGAAAACCGCGCCGGTTTGGGTGCCCGCCGGGAGCTTCAGCACTTCGGTCCCCCGGTCCAGACCGGGCACCTCGATGGCCGCTCCCAGGGCCGCCTGCGAGTAGGAGATATCGACCTGGCAAAAGAGGTTGTTGTCCTCCCTTTCGAAGACGGCGTGTTTGGCCACCCGGATCACCACATAGAGATCTCCCGGAGCGGCGGCGGAGTCCCCGGCTTCTCCCTGGCCGTCGATCCGCAGCCGGGAACCGTCATCAATCCCGGCCGGGATCTTGACAGTGAGTTTCCGTTTCTGCTTGACGCGGCCCGAGCCGCGGCATTCCGAGCAGGGGGTGGTGATGATCTCCCCGGCGCCGTGGCAATGAGAGCAGGTCCGGGAGATCGTGAAAAATCCCTGTTGGTAGCGCATCTGTCCTCGGCCATGGCAGGTCGGACAACCGGCCTTTCTCGTCCCCGGCTGCATTCCCGAGCCGTGGCAGGCCGGACAGTGTTCGGCCCGGTTGAGGTTGATCTCCCTCTCGACCCCGGCGGCCGCCTCCTCCAGGCTAATCTCCAGGTCCAGGGCGAGGTCTCTTCCCCGCTGCGGATAGGACCTCCGGCGGCCCGTCCGGGTCCCGAAAAAGTCTCCGAATCCGAAGAGGCTCCCCAGAATATCTTCAAAATCCCCGAATATGGAAGCGTTAAAACCGGCAAAACCGGTGAATCCCTCTCCCCTCAGCCCGTCAAATCCGAAGCGGTCGTAGGTCGACCGTTTCCCCGGATCGCCCAGGACGCTGTACGCTTCGGCCGCCCCCTTGAATTTTTCCTCGGCTTCCTTGTCTCCGGGATTGCGGTCGGGATGATATTTCAGGGCCAGCCGGCGATAGGCCCGCTTGACGTCTTCCGCGGACGCGTCTCGGTGGATCCCCAGAACCTCGTAATAATCTCTTTTTATCATCTTCGATTGTCCGCCCTACGACAACGTCCGGGTCCTCTTGATAATGGAATCAAGCTCGCCCTTGCTGAGGCCGGCCGAGGGACGGACCCGAACCTCCTGATTCATTTGGGTCACGAC
>JBAQGA010000218.1:0-4871 GCA_049287565.1 Candidatus Aminicenantales bacterium | reverse complement strand
GGGGAAAACGGCCATCGTCGAGGGTCTGGCCCAGCGCATCGCCAACGGTGACGTCCCTCAGTCGCTGAAGAACAAGCGACTCATTGCCCTGGACCTCGGATCTCTTGTCGCCGGCACCAAATACCGCGGAGAGTTCGAGGACCGCCTCAAGGCCGTCCTGAAGGAGATCAAAGAGGCCGGGGGCGAGATCGTCCTGTTCATCGACGAGCTCCATACCATCATCGGAGCAGGGGCCGCCGAAGGGGCGGTGGACGCCTCGAACATGCTCAAGCCGCCGCTGGCTCGCGGCGAGCTCCGCTGCGTCGGCGCGACTACGCTCAACGAGTACAAGAAATATATCGAAAAGGACGCCGCCCTGGAGAGGCGTTTCCAGCAGGTCTTCGTCGGCGAGCCCTCGGTCGAGGACACGATCTCCATCCTCCGCGGGCTCAAGGAAAAGTACGAGGTTCATCACGGCGTCAAGATCAAGGATTCGGCGCTGGTCGCCGCGGCCACGCTTTCCAGCCGCTATATCTCCGGCCGTTACCTCCCGGACAAGGCCATTGACCTAGTGGACGAGGCCGCCTCGCGCATCCGCATCGAGATCGACAGCCTGCCCGAGGAGATCGACGAACTCGAACGCCGCATCCTCCAGCTCGAGGTCGAGCGGCAGGCCCTCAAGAAGGAGAAGGACCAGAGCTCCCGGGAGAGGCTCGAGAAACTGATCCAGGAGCTGGCCGACCTCAAGGAAAAGAGCTCTTCTCTCAAAGTCCACTGGCAGCTGGAAAAAGAGTTGATCGAGGCGATGAACAAACTCGCCGAACAGCAGGACGCCCTCAAGGTCGAAGAACAGAGCGCCGAGAGGCGGGGAGACCTGGAGCGGGTGGCCGAGATTCGCTACGGCCGGCTGATTGCAGTCGCCAAAGAGATGGAGGCGCTCAAAGCGCAGCTCGCCGAGGTCCAGAAGAAAGGAAAGATCTTGAAGGAAGAAGTGGACGAGGAGGACGTGGCCGAAGTCGTGTCGAGGTGGACCGGGATTCCTGTCAGCAAGATGCTCGAGGGAGACCTGGAGCGGCTGCTCCGGATGGAGGACAACCTGCGAAACCGGGTGGTCGGCCAGGACGAGGCCCTGCGGGTGGTTTCCGATACCGTCCGGCGGGCCCGGGCGGGAATCCAGGACGCGGTGCGGCCGCTGGGTTCTTTTATGTTCCTCGGCCCGACCGGCGTTGGGAAGACCGAATTGGCCCGCGCCCTGGCCGAATTCCTGTTCGGCGACGAGCGCGCTATGGTCCGGCTCGACATGTCCGAATACATGGAGAAGCACACCGTCTCCCGGCTGATCGGCGCTCCTCCCGGATACGTGGGTTATGAAGAGGGCGGCCAGCTGACCGAGGCGGTCAAGCGGCGGCCCTATTCCATCGTCCTCCTGGACGAGATCGAGAAGGCCCATCCCGATGTCTTCAATGTCCTGCTCCAGATCCTCGATGATGGCCGCCTCACCGATGGAAAGGGAAGGACGGTCGATTTCCGCAATACCCTCATCATCATGACCTCGAACCTGGGGAGCCAGGAGATCAAGGAGTTCAGCCAGGACTATGAAACCATGCGCCGCGAGGTGATGAAGATACTGGAGATCACCTTGCGGCCGGAATTCCTGAACCGGATCGACGAGATCGTCATCTTCCGGGCGTTGGACAGAGCGACGCTCATCCGGATCGTTGATATCCAGCTCGGGCTTCTCCGCCACAGGCTGGAGGACCGGAAGCTCCGGTTGGAAGTTCGCCCCCGGGCCAAAGAGATACTCGCGGACAGGGGCTTCGATCCTGTTTACGGCGCCCGCCCCCTCAAGAGGACGATCCAGCAGGAGATCCAAAACCCGTTGGCGCTACGGCTCCTGGAAGGGGCCTACAAGGAAGGCGACACCGTCCGGATCGACGCCGATAAAAAGGGGAACCTCATCTTCCAGTGAGGCCGGGCACTACCCGGAGTTGAAAAACTCGATAAGATATAGTAAATTTATATAACACATCGATTTCATAAGGAGGTTCATTTGAAGACACCGCGGATATTCGCGTGCCTGCTCTTGTCGTTGCTCGTTTTGAGTTCCTCGGTTCTGGCCAACGGGCTCAACCTGAATAGCCTGGGGAGCCGGGCGCTGTCGATGGGCGGCGCGTTCGTCGGCCTGGCCGATGACTACAGCGCCATTTTCTGGAATCCAGCCGGCATGGCCCAGTTCAGCATGAGATACCTCGGATTCTATGGTACGGATGTGATCCCTTCGGGCAGCTATCTCCTCCAGGCCCCTTCTCAAGCCGGCTTGCTCACCCTGGTCGATGCCAAAACTCAGACCAAGCACTATCTTTCCGGGCTGCTGGCCTATTATCAGCCGATCACTGACGACCTCGTCGCCGGCATCGGCATCTATATTCCTTCCGGCCTCGGCGCGTCCTGGGACGGAGAGGATTTCACCCACGTCTCCAACGACTCCGCCTACCAGTGGGAGAGCAAGGTCGGCGCGGTGACCATCTCTCCCGGCGCTTCCTACAAGATCAATGATCTGATCTCGGTGGGAGCGGCCCTCAACATCAACTACGGCATGTTTTCGATGAAGAGATGGGCCGGCAACACCGAAATCCCTCAGCCTCCCAACGAGTTCGACCTTGGCCAATACGAGATGAACCTCAAGGGCTGGGGATTCGGCGCCACCGTCGGCGTCCTGGTGAAAGTCAACGACATGCTCAGCTTCGGGGCCACCCTGAGAACTCCCAACCGCGTCAAGTTCAGCGGCGATGCCTCCCTTTCCAACATCGAGCTCCTCGGCTACAAATCGTCGTCAGAATCCAAGACGGTGTCACCCCACCTCACCTTCCCTCTCTGGGTCGCTGGCGGCGTGGCCTATCGTCCCCTCTCCGGCCTCACCCTGACCGGCGATCTCCAGTGGACCCAGTGGTCGACGCTCGACCAGGTCGAACTGAGGTTCATCGATCCTTTCTGGAGCCTGTTCATGATCGCCTCTGGTGAGAACATCATGCACCTGGAATGGGAGGACGCCCTGCAGGTCCGGTTCGGGGCCGAGTACATGCTTAGGGAAGATCTTGCCCTCCGCGCCGGGTATTATTACGATCCCACACCGACTCCCGACAAGACGATGAATTTCCTGCTCCCCAACTTCACGTTCAACGCCTTCACACTGGGGCTGGGCTATTCCTTGAACGGCCTGGTGATCGACCTCGGTTTTGAATTTCTGGCCGGGAAAAAGAGGGATGTCGATTACGCCAAGTGGCTCCTCGACCCCGCTTATGCCCATGCCCAGCCTGGTGCTTATGATATGAGCATCGTCGTCCCGAACATCTCGGTCAGCTATAAATTCTGATCGGGCCGGCCCGGACGTTCCCGATTTTTCATCCGGGGTTCTGCCTGATTTGCCGATGGAGGAGACCATGAAGGTCAGGAAAGCCATCATCCCGGCGGCCGGTTTCGGTACGCGTTTCCTGCCGGCGACGAAAGCCCAGCCCAAGGAGATGATCGCGGTCATCGATAAGCCCTTGATCCAGTACACGGTGGAAGAGATCGTCGGCGCCGGCATCCGTCGGATTGCCGTGATCACCAGCCGCGGGAAAGCGGCCCTGGAGGACCATTTCGACCGCAGCCCCGAGCTCGAGGTCTTCCTCGAAGAGAAGGGCAGGCTCGACCTGCTCGAAGAGATGCAGAGGATCGCCGGCCTGGCCGAGATCTCCTTCATCCGACAGCCCCGTATGCTGGGGCTGGGCCACGCCATTCTGATGGGCGAGAGTTTCGCGGCCGGCGAGCCGGTGGCGGCCCTGACGCCCGACGACATCTACGATTGCCCGGTGTCCTGCACCAAGCAGCTCACGGAGGCTTTTGAGAAGTTCGGAGGAACGGTGGTTGTCCTGGGGCGAGTGGATGAAGAAGGGACCCGCAAGTACGGGATCATCAAGGTCAAGAGGCAGATATCGGAGCGCGTTTTCGAGCTGGCCGACATGGCGGAGAAGCCCGGTCCGGAGAAGGCCTTCTCGGACCTGGCCATTTTGGGGCGGTATGTATTCACGTCCGAGATTTTCGAAGCCATCAAGAAAACGCCGCCGGATTCCCGGGGGGAAATCCAGATCACCGACGCCATTCGCGGTCTTCTGGACAGACAGCCCGTTTACGGCGTCCTCTTTGAAGGGAGGCGCTACGACTGCGGCAACAAACTCGGTTTCCTGGAGGGGACGATCGCCCTGGCTCTCAAACACCCCGATTTTGGAGAGCCGGTTAGAAGGATTATTAAGTCGCTCTTGGGTTAATAAAGTCGACGTCATCGATGATCAAGAAAGGGGCCAAAAGGCGTATTGTTAAAAACGGATAATGGTGCATTCCTGAAAATTTCTGGAATTCTGAGAAAGTAAGTCCGCTCTTCTGCGTTGTCCGGGAAATATGCCCGCCGAATCTCAAGGCAATATTCCTTTACATCGGGCCGATTTTAGGCCAAGCTGGTATTCGATGCCAATACAGGAAAGGAGCTTTTGCTCGGCCAAAATTCGAAGGTCGGGTCTTGTTGATATTTCCTCCCTTTTGCGGTCGACGAAGCAGAGAAAAAGGAGGGCTCTCCGGTAAATGAGGGGAATGGCGAGGGGCGGAATCGAACCGTCGACGCAGGGATTTTCAGTCCCTCGCTCTACCGACTGAGCTACCTCGCCATAGCGTCGAAATTCTGAGCTACAAAGCGGCTTATAGTATATTTTCCCACCCCCCGAAAGTCAATGGAGCGCATCGAGTCATCTAAAATGTTACCGAAGGAGGATATGTCTTGTCATTTAAAAATGTTACCGTAGCTGGCGGGAGAAAAGAGAGCTTTCTGGTAGCCTAATCTTCTCGAGAGAGGAGGTTAG
>JBAQGA010000217.1:0-1794 GCA_049287565.1 Candidatus Aminicenantales bacterium | reverse complement strand
GCTCACGCCCTTGCAAAAGGATCTTCTCAAGCTTCTTGTGATGGATGCGTCAGCTTATCGTTGAGCGATAGAAGGAAAGGCGAAATAAATGCTGAAATTTAGCCTCGCCTTCGTGCGGAATGTAGGTAGAAAATAAGTGATTTGAGCGAGAAAAAATTGACGAATGGATTGAGACGTCTTTGAACCGCGGAAAGAAAGAGGAGGTTGAGCCATGAGCTGGTCGATCAAGCTAATCCGGGTGAAAGGGATTGATATCAAGGTCCATCTGACCTTCGTTCTCATCCTGATCTGGGCCGCCTACCGCTGGGGGGTGAGCATGGGCGCCGGGCCCAGGGGAGCGATTTACGGGATCGTGGTGATCCTGCTGCTTTTCTTCTGTGTCACCCTGCATGAACTCGCCCACAGCCTGACGGCGATGCGCTTCGGAGTCAAAGTCCGCGGCATCACGCTCCTTCCCATCGGCGGCATTTCCCAGATGGAGGAGATGCCCAAGAAACCCAAGGAAGAGCTGCTGATGTCGGTCGCCGGTCCGCTGACGAATTTCGTCATCGCGGCCGCTCTCATCCTTGTCTCCGTCCCATTCCGCTGGGAAGCCGGACTGTCAGCCGGCCACCTGAACGAAGTCCTGGGCTCGGTGCGCTGGGCCGGGCTTCCGTCCTACCTGACCTTCGCCAACATCATGCTCGGGATCTTCAACCTGCTCCCGGCCTATCCGATGGACGGCGGCCGGGTGTTGCGGTCGATCCTGGCCTTGAAAATGGACCATGCCAAAGCCACGACCTGGGCCGTCAACATCGGGCAGGGGATGGCCTGGCTCCTCGGACTCTGGGGCGTCCTGTCAGGGGCCTGGATGCTGGTCATCATCGCCATATTCATCTACCTCGGAGCTTCCCAGGAAGGGCAGATGATCGAGGCCAAGGGCGTGCTCGGGAAGCTGAGCGTCCGCCAGGCCATGACGGGGAGGTTCCAGACGGTCACGCCGGACGCGCCGCTGTCGCAGGTGGTCGACCTCATCCTGCACAGTTTCCAGACGGACTTCGCGGTGATCGAGGAAGGCCGCCTGGCCGGGTTCATCTCGGAGTTCGACCTCGTCGGCGCGCTCAAAACATACGGGCCCGAGGTGGCCGTCAAGCAGGTCATGAAGACCGAAGTCCCGACGGCCGACCCGGACGAAACGCTGTTCGAAGCCCGGCAGCGGATGGGGATGGCCCGGCTCAAATCCATACCGGTTCTGAAGGAAGGACGCTTGGAGGGGATGCTCACGGCAGAGGACATCAGCGAGGCTTTCCTTTTCACCAGCCTGAAGCCCGACCTTCTCCAGCGCTCGGTGTAAGAAATTTTCAATCGTCTTTCTCTTTTTCTTCTTCGACTTTGACAGGGATGACGACATCCTCGCCCCAGAGGTACTCGGCGAACCACTGCCAGTTGTGCCAGGTGGCGGCGAGCTGCTCCTTGGGCCGCGAGATGCCGTGGCCGAATTCCTTGTAGACGATGAGCATGGTTAGGACGCCCATGTCCTGGAGGCCCTGGAAAAGCTCGTAAGCGTTGGGGATGGGCACCCGCCGGTCGAACTCGCCATGCTGGATCAGGGTAGGTGTCCGGGCTTTCTTGATGTTGGTCATGGGCGATGTCTTCAGGTAAATAGCCATGTCGTCCCAGGGAGTGGCCTTGAGATAGTGGCGGGTGAAGGGATGGATGTCGGTATTGACGTAATAGGTGACCCAGTTGGATATTCCGGCCCCGACCGATATCGCCTTGAACTTGGTTGAATTGGTAGCCAGGAAAGCCGAGATA
>JBAQGA010000216.1:0-4853 GCA_049287565.1 Candidatus Aminicenantales bacterium | reverse complement strand
GTTCCAAGCTGGCATTGTCATAGTCCACGATCAGGATTTTCTTGTCGGTCATCGAGCCTGAGCAGATTGTAGCGGAAATTCCTCCCCGGCGTCAAGGAAAGGGAGGTTCGGGGTATGGGCTCGAAGGCCCGGGAATTTCCCCCGGCGAGGGAAATTCCCTTATTTCCTCGGCTCGCTCTCCGCTTCGCGGATCCCTGCCCGCTCGCCTCCGGATGACCTTCTCGTCTATACCCGTCGCCTTGGGAAAATATGGCTGGTAGTCATATACGGACTTCCTCACCCAACCCCTCGCCTCGACCGGGAAACAGTGCCTGCCGACCTGTTCCCGAAGCGCCGGCCTATCTCCCCGGTCTATACACTCTAGGAGGGGAAGGGGTGGTTAATATGATACTAACAAAGTCTTGAGGGCGTTTCGGATTGTATTTCCATTCCGCAAGCCTTCGCCCCGAGAAAAAAAAGAAAAAGGAGCTTCCTTATTATGAATTCAATAAGTATTCCTGTCTTTTATAGGAAGCGGGTGATCTGCGAGGAGAGAAAGCGGGCGATATCCTCCGTCGGGAAAGGCCAGGAGTAAACGATCTTCTGAGCGGGGAATTTTTGTTGGGCCCGGCGGATGGCTTCGGGGATGTCGATGGCCGAGTGCTCGCCGCCGCGGGTCATCATCGGGGTGACGACGATTATCTTTTCGGCCTCCCGGGCGGCCGCTCTTTCCATGACGTCATCCAGGGTCGGCGCGCAGAACTCGTTGAAGCCGACGATGACCTCGAGCCCCGACTCCCGCCGGAGTTGCTTGGCCAGGTCCTGGGAGCCGGCATAGAAGGGATCGTTCTGTCCGGTCCGCGGCCAGGCCCGCATCTTGGCCTCCAATTCCTCATGGCGCCGCCTCAGAGCGTCGGCGTCCGGTCCGGGTGCGTGCCCGACTCTGGCATGAAAGCTCATGAACTCGACTATCTCCTCGCGGGGAAAGTCCAGCGGCGGGGCCCCGTGCATGGCCAGGACGATGACCGCCTTCGGCCTCTCCGTTTTCTTGCCTCCCATACTCTCCCTCCTTGCCCTGACGATGCGGCGGCCGGCTCAGCCTTCCGGCCGGCCGGAGGATATTTTCCTGAGGAAGCCTTCGTTCCTGGAGTCGTCCGCCGGAAGCGCCTTTCCCTTTGGTCTCTTGAAGAGGCTACTTAGTGCCGCCATTGTTCGCGGACCCGGCCGTCTTTATACGGCCGGACCTCTTATACCATAGGCCCCTGGCCTCTTCAATTTCCCGTCAATAGCAGCCATTTTGAAGCACGGCCGTATTTCTATGCTAAGAGAAGTTTACTCGCTCTCTGCGTCTGGATATAATCCTTGAACGTGTGAGGCCCATGAACAAGACACCAAAGCGAAACCTGTCCCTCATTTTGCCGGGAATTTTCCTGTTGATCTCCTCCGGCCTGGCCTCGACAGCCCCGCCGTCCCTGCTGAAGCCTCTCAAGACCGACAAGCCGCCGGTCGTCGATGGCGTCCTTGATGATCCCGTTTGGGCGGAAGCTCCCTATGTCAAAGATTTCAAAACCTTCATCCCTGACTTCGGCCGCGACATCTCCGAGGAGACCCTGGCCTACTTCGCCTATGACAGCGAGAACCTCTATTTCGCCTTCCAGTGCTATGACCGGGAGCCGAAGAAGATCAAGGCGACGCTCTCCAAGCGGGACGACATCCGGACCGACGATTTCGTTTGCATCAACCTGGACTCGTTCAACGACCAGCAGTCCCTCTACGCCCTTTATGTGAACCCCCTCGGTATCCAGATGGACAGCCGCTACGCCAGCAACAAGGAGGACTTCAGCGCCGATATGGTCTGGTACAGCGCGGGCAAGCTCCATGATCAGGGCTACGCCGTCGAGATACGGATTCCTTTAAAGAGCATTCGCTATTCCAGCGGCGAGCGCACCGAGATGAGCATTTTCTTTGAGCGCAGCATCGGACGCCGCACCGAGCACGGGTCCTATCCGGCGCTCGACCCGGCCAAGGGATATGCCTTCCTGACCGGGATGGCGCCCATGGAATTCTTCGGACTCAAGAAATACACCCTCCTGGAGTTCATCCCGGCGTTTACTTTTCAGCAGGGCTACACCCAGGCCGAGGGACGGCTCGCCCGGGACATGACCGCCCGCGACCTCAGCCTGACTGGGAAGTACGGGATCACGCCGAGCCTCATCCTGGATGCGACTTACAACCCGGACTTCAGCCAGGTCGAGGCCGACGCCGGGCAGGTGGACGTCAACCTCCGCTACGACCTCTATTTTCCGGAGAAAAGGCCGTTCTTCCTCGAAGGAAGCGAGAATTTCAACTTGGCAGGGACGATCGACGGCGATTTTCTCCTCTCGGCGGTACACACCCGTAATATCGTTGACCCCCAGGCCGGGCTGAAACTGACCGGGAAGATCGCCCGCAGAGACAACCTTGCGGTGATCTTCGCCGCCGACGAATCCCCGATCACCATAGACCCCTTCGAAACCGAGGGGAAGTCCGCCTATTTTTCCATCTTCCGCTACCGGCACGCGCTCAGCCAGGACAGCTATCTCGGCCTCTTCTTCACGGACCGTGAACATGAGGGCCGGTTCAACCGCGTGGTCGGGCCCGACGGTATGGTCCGTCTCAACCAGTCCAGCATGCTCAGCTTTCATGTCCTGGGCTCTTTCACCAGGGCGGCGAGCGGGGCGGAGAGGGAGGATGGCCACGCCCTCAGCCTCGATTATTATCACGATACGAGGGACTGGAGCATTAGCCTGGGATTTCAGGACCTTTCCACCGATTTCGAAACCGACACAGGCTACCTGACCCGGACGGGATTAACCCGGTTCAGGGGCGGGGTATCCCCCCTGTTTTATCCGCGGTCCCAGGTCTTGAGGAGGATCGCCGTCTCCTTGGCCAGCTCTCAACTCAGGGATCATACCTACAATCTCTGGGAGACGGATAACAGGGCGGCGGTGATTTTCATGCTAGTCCGCAGCTCGCAGATCAGCGTGGCCTATTCGTACGCCACCGAGATCTTTCTTGGGGAGAGATTCAAAACCGGCGGTTGGATCCTCCAAGGTCGCAGCCAGATCACCAACGCCATCTATTTCAACCTGGCATTCCTGAGCGGCCCGGCGATCCGGTACAGCGAATCTCCCTTCCAGGGCTACGGGAAAAGGGGCCAGGCCACGCTGGGCTATCAGCCCTCGGAGAAATTCAACTGGACCTTGAGTTTCACCTACTCCGACCTCTTCCGGGAGGCCGGTAAGGAAAAAGTCTACGATTATACGATCGTCCGAAACAGGCTGATCTATCAAGTGAACAAGTACCTCTTCTTCCGGGCGGTCGTTGAATACAACTCCTACCGCAAGCAGCTTTTGACCGACCTATTGGCTTCCTTCCTGTACATCCCCGGGACGGTCATCCAGCTGGGCTACGGGTCGATCTACGAAAAAATCCGCTGGCAGGATGAGGCCTACGTGAACTCGGACCGCTTCCTGGAGAGCCGGCGTGGGATCTTCTTCAAAGCCTCCTACCTCTGGCGGCTGTGACGGAGAGAGGGTGCGACACCAGGATGTCTAGCGGATTATGAGAAAACCAGGACGTTCAAAGATCGCCGTCGCCGAATTCTATGAGATCTTTGATGAAGACCGGCGGCTTCTCTTCGGCTTGGGGAGGCTCGAATTCGAGCGGGTCAAGGCGGTCGTGGGGCGGTTCCTCCCGCCTCCGCCGGCGATTGTGCTCGATGTTGGGGGAGGAACGGGGCCCTATTCCTCCTGGCTCGCCAAGCTTGGTTACGAAGTCCATCTGGTCGAACCTTCGGCCAAACTCATCGCGATAGCGCAAAGAAGGGCAGAGAAGGTCGGGAAGAGCCCCCTTTTCCGCTGTTTCCAGGGCGACGCCCGCTCACTGGAATTTCCCGACCGGCAGGCAGATGCGGTCCTACTTTTCGGGCCTCCGTATCATCTGACCGAAGAGAGAGACCGGCTGCGGGCGCTCGCCGAAGCCCGCCGCGTTTTGAAGAAGAGGGGCCTCCTCTTCTGCGCCGCCATATCCCGTTTCGCCTCGGCCGTCGACGGCCTCTCCCGGGAGTTCATCAAGGATCCTGTTTTCGAGAGGATCATCGACCGGGACCTGACCGATGGACAGCACCGCAACCCGACCGGCCGTCCGGATTACTTCACCGATGCCTACTTCCACGAGCCCTCCCGCTTGAAGAACGAGATTGAGTCGGCCGGGTTTGCTTCCTGCCGAGTTCTGGCAGTCGAGGGTTTGGGGGTTATGCTTCGCGATATCGATGTCTTCTGGAAGAAAAAAAGGCTGCGGGCGAAAATTCTCTCCCTCATCGAACGGACGGAGAGCGAACCCAGCATCCTCGGCGTATCGCCCCATCTTCTGGCGGTGGCCCGGAAGGCGCGCTGAGAGCGGTGGCGGAAGCGGCCTTTCAGTCCTAATATCCTCCTCCCCTGGTGGGAGGAGGCCGGGAGGAGGGGTGGACTCCTATGTTTTATCGAGGACCCACAGGACGATAAGAAACGAATGAGGATTCAGTACCAACGCTTCAAGTTCATCTTGGCGTAGAGGCTGCCGACCTCGTCCTCATAGCCGTTGAAGATGAGGGTCTTCCGCTGGCCGTCCTCGCCGAACCGGCGTTCTTTCGCCTGGCTCCAGCGGGGATGGGACACATAGGGATTGACGTTGGCGTAGAATCCGTACTCGTCCGGCCGTTCCTTAGTCCAGGTGCCCTTGGGCATCTTCTCGACAAACCGGACCCGGACGAGGGATTTGATGCTTTTGAAGCCGTACTTCCAGGGGATGATGAGACGGATGGGCGCTCCGTTCTGCGGGGGGAGGTATTC
>JBAQGA010000215.1:0-2541 GCA_049287565.1 Candidatus Aminicenantales bacterium | reverse complement strand
GATTAGGCTACCAGAAAGCTCTCTTTTCTCCCGCCAGCTACGGTAACATTTTTAAATGACAAGACATATCCTCCTTCGGTAACATTTTAGATGACTCGATGCGATGAATTGAGAAAAGTCCCGATTTCATCTATAATAGGCATTCTTTTTACGATATCCGATTTCACTGAAACGAGGAGGAATCTATGAAAAAGCTTTCGATCTTTATGTCTCTTCTTCTTGTCCTGTCCGCTTTCGCCGGCGCCGATGTCTACATCAAGTCTAAAACCCACACCGATGCCTTTGCCGTGATGGGTCAGAGCCAGCCGGCCAAGGACGAGACCACCGAGCAATGGCTCGGCGACGACAAATTCGCCACCATCACCCCGGCGTTTACGATCATCGTCGACCTGAAAAAGAACATGCTCTACTGGGTCAACAACGGGAACAAGACGTACGTCGAATCTCCCCTTCCCTTTGACATCACGAATCTCCTCGATGCCCAGATGGCTCAGATGATGTCCCAGATGATGAAAATGACGGTGACCGTGGCCCCCACTGGCCAGACCAAGACGGTCGGCCAGTGGAAGTGCTCCGGCTACGATGTCGCCATCAACATGATGATGATGCCGATGAAGATGTCGGTTTGGGCTTCGACCGCCGTCCCCTTCGACGTCGAGCAGTTCATGAAGCTCTACATCAACGTCATCAAGGCCACGATGCGGCTGGATGATGCCGCGGTCCAGGAGATGATGAAGGTCAAAGGCTACTGGATCGCCACCGAAATGAATGCGGAGATCATGGGGGCGAAGATGCACAACACGACGGAGGTTGTCGAGATCAGCAAGAAAACTCCCCCTGCTTCGGTCTACTCGGTCCCCGCTGGCTACACGAAGAAAGACAAGTTGAGCATGGAGGAATTGCAGCAGCGCTAACCGCCGCCCCGCCGACCGATTGTCACCGGGGTGCCGAACCGTCGGCCGCCCCCTTCAGGATGACTTCTCTTCTGCTCGGGGGAAAGAGATGAGACGGGATTTTGCCCTAAAAATCACTGGACCCGCGGACAATTCCTCCCCTCCCCCGGGGAAAGGGGGCAAAGCTTAGAAAAGGAACTAAAAAAGGAGATCATTATGAAGAGGTCCTTCCGGTTATTCATCGCCTTTCTCTGTTTGCTTATCGTTGGCGCCCCTGTGAAAAGCGGGACTTTCGCGTCCGACGAGGAACCGGACCACATCGCCGTCCAGCACATCCTGATCGCCTTCAAGGGGTCCATTCCCAAGCCCACCGTGACCCGCAGCAAAGAGGAAGCGAAGACGCTGGCCCAGGAGGTTTTTGAACGGGCCAAAAAAGGAGAAGACTTCGACGCCCTGGTCAAAGAATACACCGACGATGAATATCCGGGGATTTATCGGATGTCTAATAAAGGGGTCACCCCGGACGAAAGCAAGCAGGAATATCCCCGGGAGGGAATGATCAAGAGCTTCGGGGATGTCGGCTTCTCCCTCCCCGTCAACGGCATCGGGTTGGCCGAATACCATCCCCAGAAGAGCAAATACGGCTGGCACATCATCAAAAGGATCGAGTGAGGGTGGATAAGGTCGGCCGCCTGAACCCGATCATTGAGACCCTCCGGAGCGACTCGGGCCGCATTCAAAAGATCTTTATCCAGAAGGAACAGGGGCCTCACAAGATCGCCGAGGTCATCCGGCTGGCCAAAGAGCGGGGCATCCCGCTCCATTTCGTCCCCCGGCACAAGCTCGACCTCATGGCCCCCGACCATCAAGGAGCGCTGATCTTCCTGGCGGCCAAGGGCTTCAGTTCCCTCGAGGACATCCTGGCCGGCGCCGGCACTCCTTTCCTCGTCCTGCTCGACGAGATCACCGATCCCCAGAACCTGGGCGCCATCCTCCGCAGCGCCGAGTGCGCCGGGGTCGACGGGATCATCCTGCCCGAAAGACGTTCGGCCGGCCTGACCGAGGCGGTCGTGGAAGTTTCTGCCGGAGCGACCGAGCATCTCAAGGTCGCCCGGGTAACCAACCTCGCCCGGACCATGGACGAGCTCAAGAAGCGGGGCCTCTGGCTCGTGGGCGCCGAGGGGGGGCAGAAGGAATACTGGACCGACTTCGATTACACCGGCCCGGTCGGCATCGTCCTGGGTTCAGAAGGCCGGGGGATGCGCCGCCTGGTCCGGGAGAAATGCGACAAGGTCCTCTCGATCCCTCTTTTCGGCCAGATCAACTCTCTCAACGTGGCCGCCGCGGCCGCCGTCTTCTTCTTCGAAGTCGCCCGCCAACGCCACCACGGATCTTCCTGATTAACCTTTATTTTCATCTAAAGAGCAATTTGGGAATGGAGAAGCGACCTCGAAGGTTGAGGTAACATGATAGCGAAACGCACCTCCTTGACGGGTAATACTGTGATAGATTACTCGTCGAAGGGCGGATCTGATTCCGGAGGTTTACCAGCGCGGGGAATGGAACCGGCGGGCCCAGAGGGTGATGAGGATGAGGGCCTACTGGGTCGGCAAGCGAACGGAAGTGAGGAACAAGATCCGGGCGCTTT
>JBAQGA010000214.1:0-16955 GCA_049287565.1 Candidatus Aminicenantales bacterium | reverse complement strand
GGCCTTCCCACTAAACACCTTTATCATTTTAAGTTACTAGTCATGCTTTGCGATGAGTACGGTTTTCATTTAGCACAAGATCTCTACTGGTGGAATCCATCTAAGCTTCCTACCCCTGCAGAATGGGTAACAGTGCGTCGGATAAGAGTAAAAGATGCAATCAACTGTGTTTGGTGGCTGTCGGTTTCACCATGGCCAAAAGCATCTAACCGTAGGGTGTTGCAGCCTTATAGCGAAAGCATGAAGACATTACTTAAGAATGGATACAAAGCAAAGAAAAGACCTTCTGGCCATGACATTAGCAAGAAATTTAGCGTTGATAATAAAGCTTCGATCCCACCCAATCTTATGGCTATCCCGAATACGGAAAGCAATAGCTACTACTTGCGTTATTGCAAGGAACATAGGTTCAAACCAAACCCAGCGCGTTACCCGGCTGAATTGCCTGCTTTTTTTATCAGAATGCTTACAGACAAGAAAGACTTCGTTCTGGATCCATTTGCGGGGAGCTGCGTGACGGGCGAAGTGTGCGAGCGTCTAGGTCGGAAATGGATGTGCATCGAATTAGTGGAGGAATATCTTAAGGGCGCCGCCGCCAGATTTAAAAAAACCGATAACGAGCAAAAACTTTTTGACTTAGAAATCAAAAACAATCAAACCACTTATTATCGAATCCCGCGACCCGGGAGTCTATTGAGGGAAGAGGAGATAGAATTGCCAGACGATGGCGGCAAGAAAAGAACCATTAATGCATAAAAACCTCTATCCGGAATTCAGCTGAATCGGGCCAAGTTGTACCGATTTTTAAATTTCTACTTTTGAAATATCCTTGGCCCCTCGGTAGCATAGGGACCGAGATTATTAATTCCAATTTTCAGACTTCAGGAGAAATCATCATGGCAAATAATAAAACCATCTTCGCTGCCGCTATCTTCATGGTTTTCGCGTTCGCAATCCTCGTTCTGGCCCAGGAAGCAGAGGTCGTCAAGCTGCCGGCGCCGCAAATGACCGGGGGGCATCCGCTCATGGATTGCCTAAAGGCGCGGCAGTCTTTCCGTGACTTTGGACCCGACAAGCTCTCGCTGCAAGTCCTCTCCAATCTCCTCTGGGCGGCCGACGGCGTCAACCGGCCCGAGTCGGGGAAACGCACCGCTCCCTCGGCGGTCAACTGGCAGGATATCGACATTTATGTGAGCACGGCTGACGGATTGTTCCTCTATCTCCCCAAAGACCATGCACTAAAGAAGATGCTGAGCGAAGATGTCCGGGCCGCCATGGGAACGCAGGAATTCGTCAAGAGCGTCCCGGTCAACCTCATCTATGTGTCCGACTACGCGAAGATTCCCAGGGGGACCGACGAGGATAGGCGCTTCTATTCGGGCACCCATACAGGATTCATCAGCCAGAACGTCTATCTCTTCTGCGCCTCCGAGGGATTGGTTACTGTTGTGCGGGGGCTGATCGACCGCGACGCCATGGCAAAAATCATGCAGCTCCGGCCTGAGCAACACATCACCTTCGCCCAGTCGGTCGGCTATCCCAAGAAATAATATTTGGCGTGCAGCGCAGCTATGAGCCTTCTCTAGGCCCCTATCATCTCTCTCAAAAAGCACGATGGGCGGTTGAGATGCGACTTGCTCTGATTGCGATAGTTGTGGGCCACCATCCGGCCAAATCTCTTTTAATGACCCCGGGACAGCGAACCGTTCACGCTCAACTCCGAGGCCGGTCCTGCTGACGCTCGAGCAGGACATTGACGTGTTTCTGGTCGAAGTCATACCAGGCGCCGGTCAGACCATCGACGAGGACGGGCACGACTCCCATAACGACATCCAGGATGACCCAGCCGACCCCGATCTCATTCTTGATGCGCCGGGCCTCGGTCTGGTAGCCTTCCTTTCTAAACTCGATCGTATAAGGCCGATTGGGACGCAGTTCCAACCGGACGGGAGTCCTGCCATGGTATTCCCCGTTGATGAAGACCATCGCTCCGTCCGGCTCGGATTTGATTCTCACAGTGCGATACTCCCCCTTGAAGACCGTGGCGCAACCGGAAGCGAAAAGCAGGAAAGCCGCGCAAAGAAGCCCGCTGATAACCGCTCTTGTTCTCCGTCCCATGTTTGTTCTCCTTCCGCTTTTCTCATATGCAAGATAGGTGCCAACGGCTTTGCTGCCTGGTTTAGAGGAGTGCGGACTTCCTGGTGTCCTAAAAAGAGGTCATGTGCGGCTTGGCTTTATCAATCGCCCCCAGCGGATATCAGTTCAATCGTCACCGGCTGCCTAGACTCGAGACGGACCCAGACGATAAGATCGTAACGATTGATACTCCGGATTTTGCCGAACCGGAAATCCTTCCCCCGCGGAACTTCCCGCCCGTCGACCCGCAGACGGACCTCCCGGTCTCCCCAATTCTCGACAAGGAAGGCGGGGTTGAGGACCGGCGATCCGGGTTCCGCATCAAGGCGGAGGCGGAAATCTTGTGGGGATTCGCTTCTCGAGGTGAGGACAAAACAGCGCTGGGTGAGATCATACCGGACTTCGACATCTCCCCTCTCGACCGTCACCTTAGAAGGTAGAAGCCAGGACCGGGCCAGCGGGACAAGGGATTCGGCCGAGCCGTTCGTCGCTCCGTACATCCAGGCCCACCAGAACGTTCCGTTTCCGCCGTCATGGGGAGGCGGTCCGCCCCAGGCCAGGGAAAAATGGGAGGCCCTGTCCGGTGCCTGGCAGTAACGACCGTCGGAGGGAATCTGGGCCACCGGCCAGTGGTTCCACCAGGGGAAGTGGGAAATGCCCTTGCGTTGTTCGTGAGCGAAAATACGAAACCTATTGGTCGTCTCGAAGACCTGGAAAGGCTTGGTCGCCGATTTCATATTGACCCACATGATCACCGGGCTTTCCTCCGGGGCGCTGCCGAAGTGAAGGTACCTGTCGCCGTCCCGAACTTCGGGGGTCTTCTCCGCCCAGGTGTAGGTGTGGCTCTGTCCCTTGAGGTTGGCGAGCGTCATCGCCGCCAGGTCGACCACGTCCTCCGGTTTCTGCCCGGGATGGCAGAGGGCGATCACTTCCTCAGGCCAAAGGAACTGTCCTTTGGTGTGGAGGATGACCTTGCGAAGGCCGACGGCGTCAGGATAGAAGGTGTGGTATTCGTCTACCCAATCCTCCCATCCCGTGATTGGGTCGACCTGAGAATGATGGTCATTGGCCGAGGTCGGGCAGTAGCGCCAATGGACCACTACCCGCGCCTCTGTGTTCTCGATGATCCGGACGTGAGAGAACCTGCAGCGGGGGTCGAGCATGTGCTCGATGCAGCCGTCGTCGTCATTAAAGTTTTCGATGCTCTGATCGGCCATCCACATCCCGTTTTCCATCACCCAGGCCGGCGAGTAGCGCGTTCCTCTCCAAAAAACCACCCGCACCGGCGTATCGTCGAACTGGACGACGATATCGGGGTCGGAGGAGACGGGCCAGAGGGCATCCCATTCGGGATAATATTCGAGGTGCTGATAGGATGCCCCGAAGACTCCCTGTCCCTTTGGGCCTGACGGAAGGATGCGGGGCGGCAGGTTGGGCTCGGAATTGGGCCGCTCGGCAGCATATCGTTTTTGAATTTCGACGGCCGAGAGCGCACTTTCATGAATCCGCAATTCATCCAGGATTCCGTCCAGGGAATACCAGCAGGCCAGGGTGGCGAATGCCCGGACGGGGTTGGAGGGCTCGAGCTTCTGCCGGGCCATCCCGACCCGAAGGTCCTCCCGCTCGGCCGGACGGAATTGAGTGGCAAGAGGCGACTCGGCAACCTTCTCGCCATCTATATAAAGGGAGATGCCTTTGCCCGACCTGAGGGTGGCCGCGACATGCGTCCACTTTCGCAGGGGCACTATTTGTTCGGATCGGCACATAATCCAGTCGCCGGCTCCGGCGAAAAGGCCGATCTGCCCCTGCGGACCGACCCCGAAGAAAAACCCGTCCCGGGGGGAGTTGACGGTGATATCGTCCGGCCAGCAAGCGGCGTCGAGATTGGAATTCAGGCTGACGGTGTTCTCCTGAGCCGCGATGGGCGCCCAGTTCCAAGGGTAGGCCCCCAAAGCGATCCAAGCTTCGACCGTGAAATCGCGCCCCACCTTCGGGACAGCGTCCGCCGCCCGGAAAATGCGGGTCGTGTATCCGTCCAGGACAAGAGCCTTCCCTTGGACTCCCTGGACCAGCCGAAAGTTTCCGGCCACCGCATCATCGACGCCCCCAACGATATCGCGCGTTTTGCCGTCCTTTGTCTCGTCAAAATTCCAATGGGCCTTGATCCTGTCCTGAGCAGAAAGAGCGAAAGATCCGACCAAGATAAAAAGGACGACCCCGATTTTCAGTCGATTCAACCTCATGATTATCTCCTCCTTTGCAGGCTGAACATCTCAAAGGTCGATGAAGACCTTCATCGTCCGTTCTCTATTCTTTTCAATATATCGATAAGCGTCCGGGTACTGCTCGAAGGGAAAATGCCTTGTCATAAGAGGCTGGAGAAGGACTTTGCCGGACTGGACAAGGTCAATGGCCGTCCAATAATCCAAAACTCTGTACATCAGAGTTCCGATCAGCCGGAGCTCTTTGTCCTGGACGAGCCCGACATCCAGCCGCGGCTTCTCGCCGAACACTCCGACGATGACGATGTCCGTTCCCTTGCGAGCCAGCGCGATCGCCTGGCCGACGGTCTCCTCCACACCGACACATTCCAGGATAGCGTCCGCTCCGTCGGGGCCAAAAGCCTTCCTGACGGCTTCGGCCAGGTCCTCTTTCGCGGGATTGATAGTGTGCGGAATTCCGCACTTCCGGACCACCTCGAGGCGATAATCACTAATGTCGGAGATCGCGACCGCGGCGGCGCCGCGGCCGCCGGCCGCCTGGGCGGTCAGGTTTCCGATCGGTCCGGCTCCCAAGACCAGGATTTTCTTGCCTTCGACGCTCCCCAGCCGGCCGATGGCGTGGGCCCCGACGGCGACCGGCTCGATCATGGCTCCGGTGTCGTAATCCATGCCTGCGGGAAGTTTGATCACCATGTCCTGGTCCACCGCCAGGAACTCTTGGGCCGCTCCCTCAGCCTGGCAGCCGATGACCTTGAGGGAATTGCAGATGTGATAGTTGCCGTGACGGCACGGGTAGCACTCTCCGCAGACGAGCTGCGGCATCACGGTGACGTCATCCTCTGTTTTCAAAGACCGGACATTCGGTCCGACCTCGGTGATCCTGCCGGCGAACTCATGGCCCTGGACGATCGGGCAGCTGATGTAGGGGTGCTTTCCGTAGTAGGCATGGATATCCGAGCCGCAAACGCCGATGCGTTTGACCTGGATCAGGACTTGACCGGGACCCGGCTCGGGTTTGGGAACATCCTGAAAGACCACTTTTTGGGGCTCGATAAGCACGGCTTGTTTCATCGTGGACGGCCTCCTTCAGTTCTTAGTAGCCTCTCATAATCCTGGGGCTATCTGCTAACTATGAAAATCCCCCTCCTCCCGACCTCCTCCCACCAGGGGAGGAGGATATGTGGATGATCCGCCTGTTTCCTCCCCCCTTCTGTGGGGGAGGATAGAGGAGAGGGGGATTCACCTGGGATTATCCGGTCCATTGTGGTAGCTCTTTTTTAAGAGATCGAAAACCTCAGCCGCGGTGGCCACCCTGGGATGGCTCTTATAATCCGGCAGGACGAGCGACGCCTCCGCCAGCCTGCGGACCTCGCCCTCGGGGATTCCCAGGTCTTCGAGGCGGGTCCAGAGGTTGATGCGCTTAAGAAAGCGGTCGACCGCTCCGCCCGACTGCCGCGCGGCTTCGCCGTCGCTCAACGGCCGCAAGGACGGTTCGAGGATCCGGGCGACAGCGGCGAATTCCGGTTCCGCCGCCTGGTAGCTGAAGCGCATCATGGCCGGATAGACTGCGGCCAGGGCCCGGCCGTGGGCCACATGGGGATAGAGTCCGCCCATGGCCATACCGATCCCATGAGGCAGGGTGACTCCCGAATTGGCGATGCAGAGACCGGCCAGGGTATCGGCCCAGGCCATCCGGGACCGCGCTTCCATGTCGCTGCCGTCCGCAACGGCCTTGGGAAGATAGCCGATGACCAATCGGATAGCCTCCAGGGCCATCAGGCCGGTGTAAGGCGAACCGCCGGGGTTGATATAGCTTTCAAAAGCGTGGGCGAAAACGTCGAATCCGGTCGAAGCCGTGACGGAAGGGGGAGCCGTCCTAACGAGCTCCGGGTCGACGATGCTTGTTTTCGGATAGAGGATGGAATTGTAGAGGGCGGACTTGTTCTTCTCCGCCGCGTTGGTAACCACCGCGACCTGGGTCACCTGTGACCCTGTCCCTGAAGTGGTGGTTATGGTCACGACCGGCAGCGTTTTTTCGGTCGGCTGTTTCTCCCGGAAAAAAAGATAATCCCAGGCCGTCCCGGGATGGGTGGCTTCGACGGCGATGGCCTTGGCCGAATCCATGCTCGAGCCCCCGCCCAGCCCCAGGACGACATCGTCCCCGTGCTCTTTGGCCAGGCGCGCTCCCGCCGTGATCACTTCGGTCGTCGGGTTGGGGATGACGCCGTCGAAGTGGGCGACGGCCAGCCCAGCGTTCTGAAGAAGACCTTTGACCCTGGCGTAAAGTGGAGAGAACGCCGGGAATTCCGGCACGGTGACAAGCAGACATCTTTTTCCCCACCGGGAGACCGCCTGGCCGACTTCGCTCAAGCGGCCGCTCCCGAAGCGGATCTCCGTCGGCTGAAAATAGCGGAATGCTTTCATCCTGCTTTTCTCCTCTCAAAGACTCCGAACCAGATTTTTGGGCAGCTCCGCCCGACGATGACGAATTTTTTCCGGCTGTGGGGCCGCGCCTCGTCTTTTTCATGAATAACTCGAACTCCCGCGACAGCTTTCCGGCTATCGGAGGAGGTAGTACAAGACAACCATAATCGCCAGGAGGACAGCCGCCCAGAGTCGCGGGTCCGACCAGCCCTTAATGCGTCCGCCGGCGATAACCTGGAGCGGATTTTTCCAGGTCATGGCAGCCACCTGGTCCGGGTCGGGACGCGGGGTCAACAGGCTGACCACGACAAAAATGAGGCTGCATAGGCAGAACATCCACCAGGCCTGCATCATGAAGGGAATCCCCAGCCGGTGAGTCAGAAGCTTTTCGTGGCCGATGACCGGCATGTCGAAAAGAAAGGCCAGCGCTCCCAGTGAAAACCCGGTGATCAGGGTTGTTAGTGCGGCCTGTTTTGTCCCCCGCTTCCAGAAAATCCCCCAGAGAAAAACGGTCGTTATCGGGGGGGCGAGATGCGAGGCGATGGCGTTGATCGCCTCGAAAATGCTGGAGTAGCGGCTGCCCTGGGTCGACCAGGCCATGGCCACGAACATGACCAGGACGGCGCTCCAGCGGCCGATCCGGACCGTTCGTTCGTCCGAGATCGACGGCTTCCAGCGCTTGACGATGTCGACGGCCACCAGGGTGGCCGAGCTATTGAGGGCCGCGGCGATCGTGCTCATCAGGGCGGCCAGCAGGCCGGCCGAAATCAGCCCTTTGAGCCCGGTCGGGATCAACCGACTGATCAGCACGGGGAGCGTCTGGTTGCTGTTGACGCCGATCATCCCCCGGAAAAGGACATAACCGAGCACACCCGGGAAGACCATGATGAAAACGGGCAGGATTTTCAGCGCGCCGGCGAAGAGCGGGCCCAGCTGGGCATCCTGCTGTGACCTGGCGCCCAAGACCCGCTGGACGATCGTCTGGTCGGAGCACCAGTACCAGACGCCGAGGATCGGGTAGCCGAGGAAGATGGCATACCAGGACAGGCCCACCGGGCTGTGGGACTGGAGCATGCTGAGCTGGTCGGGCTTGACGGCCGCCTTGAGCTGGGCCAGGTTGTGGATTCCCTGGTCCGGCAGAGCCAGGATGGCGAACACGGTCACCAGGACGGCACCGAGGATGAGAATCCCTGTCTGGATGGTCTCGGTAACCACCACCGCCTTAAGCCCGCCCAGGATGGTATAGATCGCCGTGATGACCGAAATGATGACGATGGAGGTGATCACGTCGATGCCGAAGAATTGCTTGAAGACGGCGGCGCCGGCGTAAAGGCTCATCCCGATATGGATGAACAGGGCGGCCAGGATGGCCATGAAAGCCAGGAACATCCGCGCCGCGGGACTAAAGCGCTTCTCCAGGAACTCGGGCAGGGTGGAGATCCGGCTCTTGAAATAGAAGGGGGCGAAAACGAGACCGAGCAGGATCAGCGTGAACGTGGCCATCCATTCGAAGTTCCCCCAGACCAGGCCCTCGTTATAACCCGAGGCGGCCAGCCCGACGAGGTGGATGGTCGAGATGTTGGAAGCGAAGAGCGCGGCCCCGACCATTCCCCAGGGAAGCGAACGTCCGGCCAGGAAATAGACCTGACTGGTGAGCTTGAGGCGGCGGACCGAGAGGATGCCGACGGCCAGAATGCCGATCAAGTAGGCGATGATGATGACGAGGTCGAGGACCGGGATGCTGAGCTTTCCACCGAGCATGATTTTCTCCGCGCCCGATTATACAAAAAAAATGGGGACGGTCCTATTTATTTCACCCTCTCCCACGCCCTCCCCCGTCAAGGGGGAGGGATTTTGTTAAATAGGACCGTCCCCATTTTCCGTCCCCCATTTTAATTTGCGTTAAGGCATGAAGGGCCTTCCGTTGTCTGTAGACGGACTCCGGAAGGGAATTCTCTCAAGGATTGCGCCGGATGTCCCAAAATTCGTCATCGAAGAGAAAAAACGAGCGGAACCGGCATCTATTGACTATGTACGGAAGCTCTTTGTTTTATGATGGCTGGCTCTGTGATCAAAAGTTTTGACATTAGACCTAATGAAGTGTATACTTTGAGTGTACACTTAGGTGAAAGGCCGGCCTTTGATGAACGCTTCTGTCCTTGACTTCAGACGGCGCATGAAAGACATTCTTCAAGCCCTCGACAAAAACGAGACGGTGACCATCCTTTATCGGGGAAAAAAGAAGGGCATTATCCTGCCCGCCGGATTGAAGAAGCCGGAAGGCAGGCCTGTGGCCGCCCACCCGGCGTTCGGAATGTGGAAAGACCGAAAGGATCTGAAGGACGTCAGGGCGGTGATTCGAAAGCTGAGAGAGGGGCGGCAGCGTGCTGTTTGACACCGATGTCCTGATCTGGACTTTCAGGGGGAATTCGAAAGCGGCCGAAACCATCCAGGAAGAACTGGAGCGCCGGATCTCGGTCGTCACCTATATGGAACTCATCCAGGGCGCCAAAAACAAGCAGGAAGCCCGGACCATCCGGGATTTCCTAAGAGACTACAGCTTCGAGCTCCTCGACCTGACCGCAAACATCGGCCACCGGGCCACCATCTATATTGAGGAATACAGTCTCGTTTCCGGACTGCGAATGGCAGATGCCCTCGTCGCAGCCACAGCTGCAGAAAACCGGACTGCCCTGTATACTAGTGACTACAGACATTACAGGTCTCTCCAGGATATCGAAATCATCCGCTTCAAACCCTGATTTCGCCGCCTAGTCCTTCCGCCCGGAACGATCTACGCAATTAAAATTCTGGTCTATGGCCACAGTCGAAAAAAACGGAACGCAGCAGAGGGTCGATAGGCCAATGCGGCAATTCTATCGCAGGTGGATGCGGTCGGGGTCGAGGTCCTGGCGGATGATCCGAAGCTCCTCTTCGGTGGGCGGAACCGTGGTCTTTGGGGGCCGGCTGACCTTGACGTCCCAGCCGATATTCGCTTTGACGTCTTTCACGGCAACTCCAGGATACATCTCCTGAAGAATCATTTCATACGTGTTCTTGTTAAAGCCGTAGACTCCGAAATCAGTGATAACGAGCGAGGGCCCCTTGCCCGGAAATCCAAATTTCCGGCGTGAGTTCATATCGTCGATAAACCCCGGGCTGGTGACAAAATCGATCTTCTCGGGAAATGACTTCGTGGACTGTTTCAGGACCATGATGATTTTCTTGGCATGGATGGCGATCTCGCAGGCGCCCCCGCTCCCCGGAAGCCGCACTTTCGGTCGGGCATAATCCCCGATGACCGTCGAATTGATATTCCCGAACCGGTCCGCCTGGGCGCCGCCCAGGAACCCGACATCGATCAGCCCGCCCTGGAGGTAATAATTGAACACCTCGACCATGGAGCAGACCGAGATCGAATCCGTGGCCAGGCAGGGGTCACCGATCGAAAGAGGCAGGCGGTCGGGGACACATCCGACCGCGCCGGATTCATAGATCAGGACGAGGCCGGGCGCCTGGAGGCGGCGGGCCAGGTTGCAGGCGACGTTCGGCAGGCCGATCCCGACAAAAACGACTTCGCCGTTCTTGAGCTCTCGGGCAGCCCTGACGACCATCATTTCCGAAGGCGTGTAATCGGCCATTATGTTCTCCTCACCCTCTCCTCAATCCTCCCCCATCGAGGGGGAGGAGAAAAAGAAAAGAGCGCCTTGCCTTGTTCGTGTTGACTGCGCCGGATTGCGTGGATTGTGCCAGATTTATTCTTCCTTATTGGCATTCAAGTCAGTTCCTACTCACGGTTGAAATCTCAAAACCCGTAGTTGACCGAGCCCGACGGCCGGTTGTCAGCCTCGAGCCTTTTCAGATACTCGGCCCCAAGCTTTTCTCTGTATTCCTTTCGCCCCGCCACTCCATAAACCCACTCTTCAAGATACCGGTTCATCCCCGCTTTGTCCTTGGATATCTTCGCCCACTCAACATAGAAGTCGTTATCCCGATCGTAGTAGCCCAGTGCATAGCTCGGATGGGCCGCGAAAGGCTCGATGACCAAGGCATCGACAATTAAGCCGGGGATGAGGGTGCGGTTGGGGTCGGCCCGGACGACTTCTCCCGGGACGAGTTCCTCGGCCACGATGATGACCTTCCGAGAGGCGAAGGCGGCTTCCCTCTGCACACCCATGAGGCCCCAGATCTGCGCATTGCCTTCTTCATCCGCCCTCTGGACCTGGATGATGGCCACATCGGGAGTGAGCGCCGGAACCGTGGCGTACCGTTTTCCCGTATAGGGACACTTGATGAACTTGATGCTCTTGTTTTTCCCCGGCAGGTCGCTGCCTTCATATGTCTTGAGATGCATGAAAGGTAGACCCGATGCTCCGGCCATGAACCGGGCGACCATCCCGAAATGGCTGTATTCCTCGACCTCCACCTTCCTCGGGATGCCCATCTCCACCGCCCTCCTCAACCCAAACAGGGATCCGACTCCGGGATTCCCCGCCCAGCTGAAGACGAGCTTGCTGACGCAGCCGGCGGCCACCATCTGGTCGTAGATGAGATCGGGCGTCAGCCGGCAGGCCGTCAGGTTCTTTTTTTTCTGCCGGATGATCTCATGCCCGGCCGCAAAGCAGATAAGATGGGTGAATCCCTCGATGACCAGCGTGTCGCCGTCCTGGACATATTTTTTGACCGCCTCGGACATGGAGATGACTTTGCCGCTCATCGCCGTCAACCCTGCTCCTGAAATTCACCCAGAACTTCAGCGAAAATCTTCACCGCCGTATCGACCTCCCGGGCGTTCACGACCAGGGGCGGGCAGAAGCGGATGACGTTCTCGCCGCAAGGCAGGAGCAGGAGTCCCCGACGGAAGGCCCGCTGGACGATCTCCTCGGCTTCCTTGGCCGCGGGCTCCAGAGTCTCCCGGTCTTTGACCAGCTCGACTCCGATCATCAGTCCCAGCCCCCTCACGTCGCCGATGATCGGGAACTCCTTCTTGAGCTTTTTGAGCTTGTTCAGCAGCCGCTTCCCCATCCTGGCCGCATTGGCCATCAGGCCTCTCTCGAGAAGGTCGAGGGTGGCCAGCGAGGCTTCGCAGGCCAGCGGGTTCCCGCCGAAGGTGCTGCCGTGCGTCCCCGCCTTCCAGGTCATGTATTTCTTCTTCGAGACGACAGCGCCGAGCGGCAGGCCCGAGGCCAGACCCTTAGCCAGGACGACGACATCGGGCTCCACACCGTAATTCTCGATGGCTAGGAACTTTCCGGTCCGGCCCATTCCGGATTGGACCTCGTCGACCACATAGAGGATGCCGTTCTTTTCAGCGAATGCCTTGAGCTTCGCGTGGAATTCCGGCGGCGGCAGGATGTATCCCCCCTCTCCCTGGATGGGCTCGACGAAGATGGCAGCGATCTCCCGCGGACTCATCAGGCTTTGGCAGACGACCTTCTCGATGGCCTCGGCGCAATAGATGCCGCAGCAGTCATAGGTCAGGTGGTAGGGACATCGGTAGCAATATCCGTAGGGGACATGGTGCACTCCGGGCAGGAAGGACGAAAAGAAGCTTCGCTGCTTCGCCTTGCTCGCCGTCAGGCTCAGCGCGCCCATCGTCCGGCCATGGAAAGACCCCAGGAAGGAGATGATATAGGGGCGCTTGGTGCAATAGCGGACGAGCTTGATGGCCGTCTCGACGGCCTCGGCCCCCGAGTTGGTGAAAAAGACGCTCTTCTCCCCTTCCATCGGCATTAACCGCGTCAGCCGCTCGGCCAGGTTGGCGAAGGACTCGTAGTAGAAATCCGTCGAACAGATGTGGAAGAATTTCTCGGCCTGTTTCTTGACCGCCCTGACGACCTTGGGGTGGCTGTATCCCGTGATGTTGACCGCGATTCCGGCCATGAAATCGAGGAAGCGGTTCCCGTCCACGTCCTCGACCATCGCGCCTTTACCCTTGGCGATGACGAAAGGATACTCTTTGATGTAGGAGCTGGAGGTGTAACGTCTGTCCTTGGCGACGACCTTCTTAGCCTTCTTCCCGGGAAGAGGAGTCTTGATATCCGGAACCTTAACTGTCATCGTCCTGCCTCCTATATTCTTTTAAGCGCCAGGGCCATTCCCTGCCCTCCGCTGACGCAGAGCGTGGCCAGGCCGAGCTCCTTATCCTCCTGGATCAGGCTGTGGAGCAGGGTGACGGTGATCCGCGCACCCGTGCAGCCGATGGGATGGCCCAGGGCGATCGCCCCGCCCCTGATGTTCCTTTTGGCCGGATCCCAGCGGAGCTCCCGTTCACAGGCCAGGACCTGAGCGGCGAAGGCCTCGTTGATCTCGATGAGGTCGAAATCGGCCAAGCTCAGCCCGAGGTTCTTGACGAGCCGGAGCGTTGCCGGAACGGGGCCGAGCCCCATCTCCTTCGGGTGAACGGCCGCCGAGACGACACCCAGGATCTCGGCCAGGGGCCTGGCTCCTAAGTTGCGAGCCTCCGGCTCCGTCGTCAGGACCAGGGCCGCGGCGGCATCGGTCAGCCCGGAAGAGTTCCCCGCCGTGACCGAGCCCCCCTCTTTGAAAACCGGCGGAAGCTTGGCCAGCTTTTCGAGCGTCGTCTCCGGCCGGGGGTGCTCGTCGTCGGTGATCGAACACTCCTGCCCCCGTTTGTCCTTGACCGGGACGGGGACGATCTCGTCTTTGAACTGGCCGTGTTCGGTCGCGCGTTTCGCCTTCATCTGACTCTGGTAGGCGTATTCATCCTGTCTCATGCGGCTGAGGCCATATTTTTCGGCCAGGAGGTCCGCCGTCTCGCCCATGATCATCTCGGCCAGCGGGCAGAAGAGCCCGTCCCGGTACATGGCATCGACGAGGACTCCGTTGCCCAGCCGATAGCCCCAGCGGGCGCCGTCCAGAAGATACGGAATCTGGGACATGTTTTCGGTGCCGCCGGCGAGGACGACCCTGTTCTCGCCGAGAAGAAGCGATTGGCACCCCAGCGCGATGGCCTTCATCCCCGAGGCGCAGGCTTTGTTGACAGTGAAGGCCGGCCGCTCGACCGGAATCCCGGAATGGAAAAGAATCTGGCGCGCCGGGTTGGGCCGGTTTCCGGCCTGCCGGGCCATCCCGAAGATGACCTCGTCGATTTGTTCCGGGGAGACCTCCGCTCTCTTCATCGCTTCGACCGAGGCGGCGACTCCAAGGGAGACGGCACTTATCTCCTTGAAGGCTCCTCCGTACTTCCCGATCGGCGTCCGCACGGCACTCAGAATGACCACTTTTCCGCTGAAATTTTTCATCCGAATTTCCTCTCCATTTCGGCGAGCGTGGATTCGATCTTTTCAAGCATTTCGGAGATCTCGTCTTCCTGGATGACGAAGGGCGGAGCGACCATCACCAGGTCGCCGTTCGTGCTGTCGGCATGGCCGATGTTCGGCCAGAGAACAAGCCCTCTGTCCAGGGCTTCGGCGATAAAGGCCTCGGCATATTTCTGCTTCCTGGGGAAGGGCGTCTTTTTCTTTTTGTCCCTGACGAATTCGACACCGATGAGAAGGCCCTTTCCACGGATATCCCCCACCTGGGGATGGTCGAGGAATCTCTCGAGCTTGCGCTTTAGTATCTTTCCAACGCGGGCGCAGCGCGCGATGAGGTCGTTGTCGCTGAGATAGTTGAGGGTGGCCAGGCCGGCAGCACATCCCACAGGATGATGGGCAAAGGTCTGGGCGTGAAGGAAATTTTTCCCGTGCTTGAAGATCGGCTCGAGGAGCGCCGCTTTGGCAGCCACGGCGCTCAGCGGAAAGTATCCGGAGGTCAGGCCTTTCCCCATGACCACGATATCCGGCAAGAGATCGTAGTGATGACAGGCCAGCCATTTCCCCGTCCGGCCTGCTCCGGTCATGACCTCATCGGCGATGAGAAGAACATCGTTGCGGTCACAGATCCTCCGGACGGTCTGCCAGTATTCCCGAGGCGGCACGGAGGCGCCGGTTGAAGAGCCGCCGATGACCTCGCCGATGAACGCCGAAACCTTCTCCCGGCCAATTCTCGCGATGGCTTTCTCCAACTCGTGGGCGCATTTCACTCCGCAGTCAGCCGGCGCCAGATTCCAGGGACACCGGTAGCAATAGGGCGCCGGGATCCTGGCGCTCTTGAGGAGGAGCGGCCGGAAGGCCTCCTGATAATGTTTCCGCGCCGAGAGCGACAGCGCCGCTAAGGTATTTCCATGGTAGCTCGGGCTGAGGGAGATGACACGGTATTTCCTTGGCTGTCCGCTTTCGATCCAATACTGCCGGGCCAGCTTGATGGACGCTTCGATGGCTTCCGACCCCGAGGTCAAGAAGAATACTTTCCCGTTCCGAAATGGCAGGAATAAGGCAACCATCGCGGCCAGTTTTTCGACGGGCTCATGGGTGAACTGGACGCCGCTCAGGTAAGCCGCCTTTCCGGCTTGGCGGGACAGAGCCGCGGCTACATCCTTGACCCCATGTCCGATGTTGACGACGGCCGCCCCACCGCTTCCGTCGAGGTATTCCTTACCGTTGAAATCATAGAGACAGGATCCGCGTCCGGACTTGATCAACGGGAAGGACTTATGGAAGTTGCGGTAAAGAACAGATCCCTGGGGAAATTGATATCTAGACATGGCAGCTCCCCCATTTTATCACTAAGGGGATTTCCATTGTCAAAATATCCAAGGTTTGTGTAAGCATATTCTTCACACATATGGAGGTGCATTTAAGGTTTCTTTTTATCGGCCGCCTGCATATAATCAGAGACTAGGGAAAGTTATGGGCATGAAATCTTTAACGTCTGCTGGAGTTTTCGTCGTAGCCGCCGCGATCTTCCTGGTCGTCTGTCCGGGCCTCATTCTCTGCAAGAAAAGTATTTCTCCCGCCGTCGATCCTGCTGCCTATAAAGATTTTGTCGATCGGATCGTTTCCGCCGAAAAGATCGACGAGCACCTGCGCTACCTCACGGCCGAGCCGCATGTGGCGGCGTCCCCGCGAAACGATGAATTGGCGAGCTACGTGCGGGAAAAATGGCAGGAATTCGGACTCGAGGACGTCGCCCTAGCGACCTATGACGTCCTTCTTTCCTATCCAAGATCCATCGAGGTCGAGCTCGTCTCACCGCAGAGCCTCCGGCTCGAAATCAAAGAAAAAGGATACGCCGAGGACCCGGCCACGATGAACCCCGAGGTCGGGATTCCATACAACGCCTATTCACGATCGGGCGATATCACGGCGCCGCTGGTCTATGCCAACGGCGGCAACCCGGAAGACTATGACCTGCTCGAGAAACGAGGAATCGACCTCAAAGGCAAAATCGCCCTGGTCCGATATTCATCGCCCTATAGCTACCGTGGGTTCAAGGCCCTCACCGCGGAAAAGAAAGGTCTGGCGGGCCTCCTCATCTACTCCGACCCGAAAGAGGACGGGTACGCGCGGGGGGCCGTGTTCCCGGACGGTCCCTGGGGGCCGTCGAGCCACATCCAGCGCGGCGGAATCCCTTATGATTTTATCTATCCCGGCGATCCGCTGACCCCGGAGTGGGCATCGAAACCAGGCGCCCGAAGACTTCCTCGCGAACAAGCCGAAACCCTTCCCAAGATCGTCAGTGTCCCGCTCTCGGCCGAAAACGCCCGTCCGCTGCTCGAGTCTCTGGATGGTGAGGTCGCACCTCCGGAATGGCGAGGCGCCCTTCCCATTTCCTACCGTCTCTCCGGCTCGCAGACCAAGGTCCGGATGAAGGTCGAGATGGATAACCCGATCAAGACCATCACGAATGTGATCGGCCGCCTCAAGGGGATGGAATCCCCAGAGGAAGTCGTCCTCGTCGGCAACCACCGCGACGCCTGGGTATATGGTGGGCACGACCCGTCGAGCGGAACGGCCTGCCTGATGGAGTTGGCCCGAGCTCTCGGCGAGGCCAAACGGGCGGGATTCAAGCCGCGGAGGACGGTCATCCTGGCCAGCTGGGATGCCGAAGAATTCACCCTCACCGGCTCGACAGAGTGGGGCGAAGACAACAGAGAATGGCTGAAGAAAAATTTGATCGCCTACCTCAACGTCGACAGTTCCGCCTCGGGGCGAAATTTCAGTGTCCAGGGAGCCCCCAGCCTAATCCCCCTCATCCATCAGGCCCTGAGGGATGTCGAAGACCCGGTCGAAAAAAGGCCGGTCTACGAAGTTTGGAACTCCGGAATCA
>JBAQGA010000213.1:0-1618 GCA_049287565.1 Candidatus Aminicenantales bacterium | reverse complement strand
GTTTGCACTTGAGCTCAATCCCCAACTCCTCGAGCCGCTCGTGGCGGCGGGCGGCCAAGATCAACCGGGCGCCTTGCCGGGCAAACGCCACGGCACACGACCTGCCGATTCCCGAACTCGCACCGGTTATCAAGACGACCTTGTTTTTCAATGAATACATCAATAATCTCCTCACTCGACTGTCGAGGGTAAAGGATAATGGACCGTCCATGGCATGTCAAATCTACAGGTCGAATGCGCAG
Source organism: Candidatus Aminicenantales bacterium (assembly GCA_049287565.1). Taxonomy (GTDB): domain Bacteria; phylum Acidobacteriota; class Aminicenantia; order Aminicenantales; family UBA8522; genus UBA8522. Next base: position 1,376 of record JBAQGA010000213.1, on the reverse strand, counting down.
TTCTGTTCCCAAGCTAGTGGGCGAAAACGAACTATTATGCCCGCAATGACAACCCATCACAAATTATCGCGTTTCTAATAATTTTCATTTTCTGGCCGAGTTTGACTCTCGACTCGCTTATTAGTATTATTTCTCCAACGCAGGAAGGAATTCCGACCATGGAATGTCCCAAGTGTCACTTCGAGAATCCCACTGACAGTAGCTTCTGCAAAAAGGGTTCGGAAAAGGAATTCATTATCTATTAAAATGGGGGATCGATCATTTTGAGGAAAAGCCTGAAGAGAGCCTTGAAGATCGCCGGGCTCGTCTTCGGCAGCATTGTTGTCCTCCTCGCCGTCGCCATCCTGCTCGTCCTCTTCGACAAGCCGCTCATCAGAAAAATTTCCCAGAGCTACATCACCAAAAAGGCCGGCCTCCCCATCCAAATCGGCAAGCTCGACTACACGCTTTTTCCGCTTCACGTCACGCTCTCGGAGGTCAAGACGACCTCCAGGACGCCCATCTTCACGATGGATGTCGTCGTCAACCGGCTCGAGGCCGCCGGGAACCTCAGGCGGCTTCTCAAGGGGACGAAGCCGGCATTCGACACGGTCGACGCCGATATCGCCGAGCTCCGCTTCGACCAGGAAAAGATCTCCCCCGAACCGATCGATTTCCGAGGCATTATCCTGCAGACTTCCAGCATCCTGGCGTACACGCGGCAGGCGTCGATCACGTGCGGCCGCATGTCCGTCACGCTTCCCGGCCAGAATTTCGCGTTCGATAATCTCACCCTGGCGCTCTCCAAGGCCGCCGCGGCAAACGTCTATGACCTTCGTCTGGCGTCCGATAAGGCCACCGCCGGGATGAACGAGGGACACCTGTCCCTGGAATCGCCCCTGCGCGTTGACGGCACCCTGACACTCGCCCGGTCGGCAGCCGCGAACCTCCGCCTGGCGCTCGACGCCGCCCACTTCACCGCCGCCGGGAGAGACGAAACTCTCCAGGACCTGACCCTCGACATCGACGGCGCCTGGGACACGTCTGAGAACGGCGTCCGCGTAGCCAACCTCGCGCTCGGCGTCCCCGGGCTCGTCGCCGTGTCCGCCTCCGGTTCGGCCGGGCTCAACAAGCCGCTTTCCCTCGAGGCCTCGGGCAACTTCCGCTTCGAGAGCCTGCAATTCCTTGCCGTCGTGCTCGGCCCTTCCCTTCCCCCGGACTTCAGGGATGTTCGCCTCCGGGGCCGGAGCCGGCTCGCGGGGACATATATGCTTTCCCTGGGTTCGGACGCCAAAGCGGGCAGCCTCGAAGCTTCGCTCGAGCTCGACCGCTTCGGTCTGGAGTATGACAAAGCCGGGACCCCTCTCAAGCTGGAACTCTCCGGGACTCTCAAGGCC
>JBAQGA010000212.1:0-8993 GCA_049287565.1 Candidatus Aminicenantales bacterium | reverse complement strand
CCGAAAAAGAAATAGCTCGGCTCGACGGTTTCAATCCAGCCGTTTTAAGGTCAGCGCCTTCCTTGCCGACTATTTTTCCCGTACCCCGATAATTCCAGCACCCGCTTCACGTATACGCCCTATAGACAAAACCCCAATTGTGAATAGTATGTGCCGGTCCCTGGACAACGCCCCTTTGACCGCACCGACCGCTTGTGCTACAGGAAAAGGTTGACGACGATGCCTGCCGCCATGAGGAATACCGGGATCCCGCCCTTCGCGTGACGCTCCTTCCTCGCGACACCAACAAACACGGCACTATCTTCGGGGGTATCATCCTGAGCCATATCGACCTGGCTGCCGCGGTTCAGGCGCGGAAGACCTGCGGACCCTATAACTTCGTCACCGTGGCCATGGACAAAATCGTCTTCCACAAGCCGGCTTTCCTGGGCGACTTGGTCAGCTTCTACACGGAGACAGTCAGAGTCGGACACACTTCGATCACCATCAAGATCGAGGTCGAGGCCACCCGGGCGGACAGCCAGGAGACGGTGAGCGTAACGGAAGCCGAAGTTTTGTTCGTCGCCGTAGATAAGGACTGGAAGCCCACCCCGATCAAAAAATAAGAAAAAATAGTGGCGACCTCATGATGGCTCGGGAAGGGCATGAGATTGCAGAGCCTGGTTTGGACTGCGGCAACCCGTATACATAATTTGAGCTCAACTTGACATCCCTACGTATCACGTCTTATCATCCCTGACGATGGGACAAGAAAAAATTGGCGCGTGAATTCTCATTAGCTGACCCTCCAGCGTCGGTAGTGTATGTGCTACCATATAACAATGAAAAGGAGACAAGCCTATGAATGTATTAACAAGAAATAATCTGAAGTTACTGATGGATATACACCGAGGGCCGTGTGTCTCAGTTTTTATGCCCATGCACCGTTCTGGGCCAGAAACCCAGCAGGATCTGATTCGGTTTAAGAATCTGATTCGAGAGGCTGAGGAACGCTTGATTGCACGAGGGATCCCCGCTCCCGAAGCAAGGGAGTTGCTGGGATCGGCCCAGCAACTTTTGCAGGACGATCTTTTCCAGCAACACCAAAGCGACGGACTTGGGATGTTTCTTTCTCCGGAAGTGTTTCGCTGCTACTTGCTCCCGTTCGCTTTTAAGGAATTGCTGTTTGTCGCCGACCGTTTTCACATCAGACCTCTTCTTCCCCTACTCAGTGGCGACGGACGGTATTATATTTTGGCTCTCAGTCAGAACAAGGTCAGACTGCTTCAAGGCACACATTACAGCGTAAACGAGGTTTCTCTGGCCGACGTTCCGAAGAATCTTGCTGAGACCCTCAGGGATGACGATTCCTGGAAAGAGCTCCAGATGCATTCGGGTTTATCAGGAGGGCAGGGCAAACTTTCGTCTGTTACGCATGGGTCTGAAGTTGATAGCAAGGATAACATCAAGCGATACTTTCGGAGGATTGATAAGGGTTTGCATGAGTTGGTTAGGGACGAACGAGTGCCTTTAGTGTTGGCAGGGGTCGATTATCTCCACCCCATTTACAAAGAGGTGAATACTTATCCCCATTTGATGGAAGCCGGAGTTTGGGGGAATCCCGAAAGGTTGAGTGCCAAAGAGTTGCACGCACAGGCTTGGACAGTCGTAAGACCTTACTTTCAGAAGGCGCAGCAAGAGGCGGCTGACCAGTATAAACAATTTATCAGTTCCGGGAGAGCTTCCAACCGTTTCAGAAAAATCATTTTAGCGGCTTATCATGGACAGATCGAGTTGTTATTTGCCGTCCCTGATTTTCAGCAGTGGGGCACCTTTGATCCGAGCACTGATGAGATTCACTTACACAAGAAAGAAAAAACCGGCGACGAGGATTTATTGGAATCCACGGCAATCCAAACCCTCCTGAACGGAGGGACTGTCTATGTGGTCAGGCCGGGAACAATGCCTGATACCGGATCGTTAGCTGCCGTGTTCCGCTATTAAACATATCATTGATCCCATGTGGAGGGTCCGAATTCGATGAAAAGAGCATTTTACCCGGTTATCCTGATCCTGGTTATGGGCGGAATGGGCCTGGCGGCTCAGCCGGCGCATCCGGACCCCCAGACTTTGGCGATAGGAGCCAAAGCGCCGGATTTCCGTTTGGCGGGCACGGACGGAAGAACTTGGAGCCTCAAAGATTTCGACCGGAATCGCCTGGTCGTCGTTGTCTTCAGCTGCAACCATTGCCCCACGGCCCAAGCTTATGAAAACCGGCTGATCCGCGTCTGTCTCGATTATCAGGCCAAGGGCGTCGGCATGGTCATGATTTCACCCAACAGCCCGAAGGCGCTCAACTTGGCCGAAATGGGATACACCGACGTCGGGGATACGCTGGAGGAAATGAAAATCCGGGCCGGGGACAAAAGTTTTCCTTTTCCTTATCTCTACGATGGAGACGAGCAGAAGGCATCTATGGCTTATGGTCCGGTGGCCACGCCCCACGTCTTTATCCTTGATGAAAAGCGCCTGCTCCAATACGCGGGACGGGTGGACGAGAAAGAAAAGCCCGGCAGCGGAAAGGCCGAAGACTTGAGGAACGCCCTTGACGCGCTTCTCGCCGGCAAAAAGCCCTCGCCCGCCACGACCAAAGTGTTCGGCTGCTCCATCAAGTGGGCCTGGAAGGATGGATACACGAAACAGCTTTACAAGGAGTGGGCAGAGCTGCCCGTGAATCTCGAGCCGATTGACCTGGCGGCCGTAAAACTGATTCTGGCGAACTCCTCGGGAAAACTCCGTCTTATCAACGTCTGGGCGACATGGTGCGCGCCGTGCACCGCAGAATTCCCCGAGCTCGTTAAAACCGACCGCATGTACCGCGGCCGGGACTTTGACTTTGTTTCCATCAGTGCCGATAAGGCCGATAAGCGCGACCGGGCTCTCGAGTTTCTCAAGAAAAACAAGGCTTCCAACAAGAACTGCATCTTCACGGGCGAGAGCATCTACCCGCTCATCGAAACGATTGACCCGGCCTGGCAGGGCGCCTTACCCTATACCCTCATCGTCGAACCCGGGGGAAAAATCGTCTATCGCTGTCAGGGCATGGTCGACCCGCTGACCCTGAGGAAGTTCATTGTCGAACATCCGATGATCGGGCGATATTATTGATATCAATTCCGGGCAATTCCGCAATTCCGGGGATAAGGTGTCAGCCCGAAATTGGGGGAGAGACTCCTCTCCCGGCGGCACACCGGCTTCAACGTCCACGCTTTCTTTCCTGGCTATTTTTCCTGATTTTCATTCTTATACATTAACCTCTCAGGACCCTATTCTTGGTCAAGGGAATCACGCAATCGGTGGCTGTGATGCCCTTTAAAGATTACAGCTTCGAGAAAGACCAAGAATCTTTCTGCAACGGGATGACCGACGGCATCATCGTCCGGCTTGCCCAACTTCAAGAGCTCAAGGTGACCAACACGACTTCTGTGATGAGATATAAGAATGCGGCCAAAGAAAGCTTTTGAATTCTTGAAAAAGGGCATTCCCTATTTGATCAAAGCGATGGAGCTCGATCCCTATTATTTCTGGACACCGTATAAGCTCGCCTTTTGCTATATGCATTCAGGTGATTTTGAGAAACAGGATCGCGGCCATCTCCTATAAGCATATCAGAACGCATTGACATGGTTCATCACTTTTGATACACTTTCATCAAGGTTTGAAGATGCCGACAAAAAATCCGCGTATCAATGTGGTGATGGAAGAATCTTTATACCAGAGCCTGAAGCGGCTGGCCCGACGGGATAAGACTTCTATCTCCATGAGGGCGAGAGACCTGATCAGAGAGGCTATTGCCGATACGGAGGATGCCTTCTGGACAGAAATAGCCGTAGAGAGAGAAAAAACATTTTCCGCGAAGAAAGCGCTTTCCCACAAAAAGTTGTGGAAAAGGCAGTGATTTATCGGCTTCTCTACCATCCCCTCGTATCCGAAGATATCAAGAACATACCTCAAAACCTCAAGAATAGAATAAGAACCGCTCTCGAAAAAAGACTCTTGATCGATCCGGTCAAAGCAGGCCGTCCTCTGAGGCAAAGCCTGGTTGGACATAGAAAAATGCGTGTCGGTGATTACCGCATAATTTATCCCGTGGAATTTGATGCTATTATTGTCCTTAAGATCGGGCATAGAAAAGACGTCTACGACAAAATGAAACCGAGGATTACTTAATCCGGCACAAGAAGAGTTTCGTTTTCTACAAAAAAATGTTCCTACTCGACGGTCACGCTTTTCGCCAGATTCCGGGGTTGATCGACGTCCGCTCCTCGCTTGGCGGCAATGTGGTAGGCAAAGAGCTGCATCGGCAGGACGGTCAGGAAGGGACTCCAGAGGGGGGAACAGACGGGGACGCGGATGACCTCGTCCGCGTGGCTCATGATCTCCTTGTCATCATCAAAAGCCAGGGCCAGGACATATCCTGACCTGGCCTTGATCTCGGAGATATTGCTGAGCATTTTTTCATAGGCCCGGTCCTTGGGGACGATGGCCAGGGTGGGCATGTTTTCATCGATCAGGGCGATCGGCCCGTGTTTCATCTCACCGCCGGCATACCCTTCGGCATGCAGATAGGAGATCTCTTTGAGCTTGAGGGCGCCCTCCAGCGCCACCGGAAAGCTGACCCAGCGGCCGAGGTAAAGGAAATGGGAGAAGCTGAGGAACCGCTGGGCGAGGTCTTCCAGACGCTTGCCCTCGGCCAGGACTCTTTCCACCTTATGCGGCAGGCGGAGCAGGTCCTGGATCAGAGGGAAGGAAGCTCCTTCATCGCTTCTCCCCTTGGCCTGGGCCAGGCCAAGGGCCAGCAGCGCCAGGGCAGCCAGCTGGGCGCTGAAGGTCTTAGTCGCTGCGACGCCGATCTCGGGACCGGCATGGGTGTAAAGGGCGGCCCCGGCTTCCCTGGGGATGGACGAATTCATGACGTTGGAAACGGCCAGAGTGGGACGGCCGGCCTTCTTGATCGCCCTCAGGGCGGCCAGCGTGTCGGCCGTCTCTCCGGATTGGGAGATGACGACCACCAGCGTTTTGGAGTCCAGGAGGAGGTCATGGTAGCGGTACTCGGAGGCGTATTCGACGGCCACAGGGACCTGGGCCAGCGATTCGATGAAATACTTGCCCGCCATCCCGGCATGATAGGACGTTCCACAGGCGATGACCAGGACCTTCTCGAGGTCTTTCATCAGCCGGGGGGAAAGCCCCGTTTCATCCAAGTAGGCCTTCCCCGATCCCTGGGAGAGCCGGCCCTCGAGCGTGTCCCGGATGACCTGGGGTTGTTCGAAGATCTCCTTGAGCATGAAATGCTTGAAGCCCTTTTTCTCGATCATCAAGGGATTCCAGGACAGGTGGTCGACCGTCTTACTCAAAGGATTCCCCTGAAAATCCAGGAAGCGCACGCCGGCGGGCTCCAACACGGCCATTTCGTTATCTTCCAGAAAGACGACCCGGGGCGTATGGCTGAGGATGGGGTTGATATCGGAGCAGATGAAAGATTCTCCGTCTCCCAGGCCGACCACGGCCGGAGGGCCCGTCTTGGCGGTGACGATCTTGCCGGGATCCCGCGCCGAGATGACGGCCACGGCGTAGGCCCCTTCGAGGTCCTGGAGGGCCCGCCGCACGGCGCTCTCCAGCGACCCCTCGAAATATTTTTCGACGAGGTGGGCGATGACTTCCGTATCCGTTTCCGTCTTGAAAGCATGACCTTCGCCGCTGAGCTTTTCCTTGAGTGGGAGATAGTTCTCGATGATGCCGTTATGGACGACGACCAGGGACCCCGTACAGTCGCGGTGCGGATGGGCGTTCTCCTCGCTGGGCCGGCCGTGGGTCGCCCAGCGGGTATGTCCCAAGCCGCAGCGCCCCTCGAGCGGCGACGCCTTCAGGCTCTCGTCGAGGTCACGGATCTTGCCCTTGACCCGCCTGACCTGGATCGTGTTGCCGTGGAGGATGGCGACACCCGCGGAATCATAGCCCCTGTACTCAAGTCTCTTCAGGCCGTCCAGAAGAATAGGCAGCGCCTGCCTGGGCCCGAGATAACCGATGATGCCGCACATTATTTCTTCCGTTTCCTTCTGACCCAGCCCGGCCTCTCGATCTGGCGGGCGCGGGCCACGGCCAGGGCTTCCGGCGGGACATCCTTGGTGATGACCGATCCGGCGCCGACATAGGCATCGCGGCCGATCCGCACCGGCGCCACAAGCTCCGTGCCCGAGCCGATAAAGGCGCCCCGTTCGATCCTGGTCTGGTATTTCCGGAAGCCGTCGTAATTGCAGGTGATGGTGCCCGCCCCGATGTTGACGTCTTCCTCGACGATCGCATCCCCGAGGTAGGACAGATGCCCGGCTTTGGAGCGTTCCCCGAAAACCGTATTTTTCATCTCGACGAAATTGCCTACCTTTGCCCCTGGCCGGACGACACTCATCGGCCGGAAATGGGCGAACGGACCGACCTGGGCTTCTCTCTCGATGCGGCTTTTCTCGATCACCGTGGAGCTGAGGACTTTCACTCGGTCGCCGATCCGGGCGTCGATGAGATGGACAAATGGGTAGATGCGGCACTGGGCGCCGATCCTCGTCTCACCTTCGATGACGACGGAAGGATAGAGGACCGTTCCCGGGGCGATGCGGACGTCCAGGTCCACCCAGGTCGTCGCCGGGTCGAGGATGGTGACCCCCCGGGATTCGAGCTCGCTGATCTTTCGCTCGCGCAGGAACATGATCGCCGTGGAGACGGCGGCGGGAGTGCGGACGGCCAGCGATTCTTCCGGATGACACAGACGGTAGGAGCCGATTTTCCGGCCGCTCTTGGCCATCACCTGGATGAGGTCATCGATCCGTCCGGCCGCCCGTTGGCGCGGGCTGAGCATATCAAGCGCTTCCAGGAGATCCCCGATCCGGACCGCTTGGACGGGAAGCGCACCGAGAGACGCGGCCGCAGTCAGAGAGTTTCCGTTCTTGCGATGAGCCGCCAGCAGAGATCGCAGGCTGCGCGGGCTGAGCAATGCCAGGCGGGCGTCCAGGAGGACGAGGTCTTTGGTCTGATTCTTGGACAGCACTTCCCTGGCCGAGAGGATGGCTCCGAGCGCTCCCCGTGTTTTCAAAGCCTTCAGGATACGGACATCAGCCAGAAGCGAAGAGTCCTCCGCATCGCTCTCGTCGTCGCCGAGCACGGCCAGAATCTCCCCGGGGTGGAGGCTCTGGACCGCCTCGACGGCCAGCCTGAGGATGGACTTCCCGAGGAGGCGTTGGTGTAAAGAAACCGGGCAGAGCCTGGGGCCCACCCCTTCTCCTGTCGCCCAGACAAGCGCCAACGGGTTTCGCTTCATGTCAGGCGGGTGATCAGCTTGAACTTCTTATCGTCCCAGAGGGGCGCGAAATCGATCTCGTTCTGGGCCAGGATGCGGTAGACCTTGTCCTTCTGGAACGCCTTCTTCAGGCACTCCATGGCCTCTTCCGTTTTTCCCATCAGAATATAAGCATCGGCCATGAGATAAAAAACGCGGCCTTCTCCCTCTTCCATCTCCAGGGCTTTTTCGAGGAGCTTCAAAGCCTCCTCATAGGCTCTGGAATTGATTTTATAAACACTGTAATAAATGTAATCCTCGAACGTCTTCAGGGAAACGGCTTCTTTTTCCCCCTTTGCCCGGGTTATCTGAAGATAGATCTTGGCCCTGTCGACGAGCTCCTTTTCCGTATCGTGCTTCTCCAGGAAAGCCTTCAGCAGCTCCTCGGCTTTTTCGAGTCTTCCCTTATGGAATTCTTTCATGGCTTCGCCGTAGGCGGACAAAGCCTTCACGTAGGCGTCTTTTTTTGTTTTCTCTTCCTTCACCGCGATCTCCTGACTATGGCACTTGTGAATGGACTCATTTTAACCCAGAGCGTCCCTTTTGACAAGGAACGCGCTCTCAGCCCCTGAGGAAGCGGGGAGCAACCGTCTCTTCGAATTCCCAGAAACCGGGATTATCGAGGAGGAAAAGGACGGCCCGGAGATGGAGGCGATGGCCGGCCCGTTCCGCCTGAAAGTGGCCCAGCAGAGGATGTCCGAAGAGAGCCAGGTCGCCGATGAGGTCCAGCACTTTGTGGCGGACGAATTCGTCCCGGAAACGAAGGGAACCGCTGATAATCCTGTCTTCATCGAGAACCACGGCGTTGTCCACCGCCCCACCGAGCGCCAGGCCGCGCTTTTGGAGCTCGGCCACGTCCTTTAAAAAACCGAACGTCCGGGCCGGGGCGATCTCTTGAAGAAAAACTTCCCGGGTCAGGTCGAAGGATATTTCTTGACGGCCGATGAGCGGGTGGGTGAAATCTATGGCATAGGATACCTTAAGGTCGGGGGCGGGCGAGAAAGACAACCTGGCTTCTTTTTCTTCGAAGGTATACGGTTTGAGCAGGCGAACCACCTGTCTCTTCCGGCGGATCGGAACGACGCCGGCCTCCAGGATGCCCCGGGCCAGGGGGGCCGCGCTTCCGTCCAGGATGGGGATCTCGCCGCCCTGGAGCTCGATGTCCAGACTGTCAAGGCCGAACACATACAGAGCCGCCATGAGATGCTCCAGAGTCTGGATACGGCCCGACTCGAAGACCAGGCAGGAACAGTTCAAGGCGTCGATCCTCTGGGGATCCGGCTCGACCTCCAGCCCGCCCAGGTCCAGCCGTCGGAATAGGATCCTGCCGGAGCGGGACGGCTTGAGGGTCAAACTGACCTGCTCCCCGGAATGGATTCCGACACCGGAGAACGAAATCTCCCGCTTGAGCGTCTGCTTCCTGAACATTTCTCTGATCGGTCACTAGTATACTCTACGACCGGCATTTCCTGTCAATCGCCCCAGGGTAAGCAGCAAGTTCCTTTCGATTATGAATAGCTTGGGAATGGAGAAGCGACCTCGAAGGCTCGGGGCAGTGGCATCGAAACCGAGCCCGTTTTCTCCCAGCGCGGAAAACGGGCTCGATTCGTCGTTCGCTCTTCTC
>JBAQGA010000211.1:0-40898 GCA_049287565.1 Candidatus Aminicenantales bacterium | reverse complement strand
TGGAAGCTCGTTGCCCCGGACGGCCGGGTCGGTTTCGTCGTGCCCTCAGCCATCTACAACAACGAAGGCTGCACGGGTTTGAGACGCCTTCTTCTTGAGGAAGCGCACGTCGAACGGTTTTACGGATTTGAAAACAGGAAAAAGATATTCCCCATCCATTCAAGTTATAAGTTCGTCAGCCTCGTCTTCAGAAAAACGAAGCCGGAAGGCGCGGCGTTCGATGCGGCCTTCATGCGCCACGACCTCGAAGAGCTCGAGGAGACCGCGCTCTGGCGGGAACCGGGAAAAGAATTCGCCTTTCCCGGCCCGATTCCTTGGATGGTGAAAGTCAGAAAAGAGGAGCTCGAGCGTCTCTCCCCCGGAACGCTGGCTTTTCTCGAATACCGAAACCCGCGCGACCGGGAAATCCTCCTCAAAATGTACGAGGGCCGGCCTCTCCTCGGCGACCAGGGTCCCGGGACGTGGAACGCCCGGTTTTATACAGAATTTCATATGACCAACGACCGGGACCTCTGGACCGACCCGAAAACCGGCAAGCTCTGGAACCCACGGCAAATTCTGGGCGTTGTGCCAGGGACGTCCGACCGCCCGCCGTATTACGACCCGGCGGCCTGGCCCGAAATCCGCGCTCGCATGGCCGAAAAAGGCTTTTGGCCCCTTTACGAAGGCAAACACATCGAGCAATTCCTCATCGACATCAAACCCATAGAACGATGGGTCAGCCTCGACGCCGCCGAAAAAAAGAACGGCCGCCTCCCCGACCCCGGCTCCAAACTGGTCTTCCGCGCTATCGCCAGTAACACAAACGAGCGAACATGCATATCAGCCATATTGCCAGAAAAAGCCTGCTTTGGGCATTCTCTATATGGCTGCATTGCGGATGTTGATCAAGACATCCTAGTCTCGATAGCAAATTCATTTCCCTTCGATTTTACGTTTAGGTTTCGCGTATCAGCGAATGTAAGTCCTATGTATCTTAAGTTGCCGCCGATTCCAGATACGACACATTGCCCGGTTTCAGAAATGCTGCCGACGACAAGCTCAAATGAATTTGGGAGCGAACATGTGACTACGAATCAGTCGATCTGGCCAAAATTATGGCAAATCAATCGCAAAGTCGCCGAAGCCTACGGCCTTACTCCAGACGATTTCGAATATATACTTACCACCTTCCCCGTCTTCGCCCGCAAGCGCCCCGAGTTTTTCGCCTATCTTCAGCAGCGCATCGCAGAATGGGAAGAAGAAGTGCCGAAGAAGAGGCCACCTGAAAAAGAATATCCGTTATTAGAGCGACAGGAAGTGCAGGCTGTTGCAGAGCCTCATACCGACTATTCAAAAGATAATAATAACAAGAAGAAACAGCAAGAATAGGAGGGTAATATGAAAGATAAGCCGAGCATTTCTAAAGGCGACATAGCTCATGCAGCAGCCAAAGGAATGCTAAGCGAGATTCCTCTTGCCGGTGGATTGGCATCAGAAATTTTCAATTTGGTTATAGCTCCACCTCTTGCAAAGCGTCGATACAAATGGATGGAGTCGATCGCAGAGGGCTTAAAAGATCTAGAGAGCAAAATTGAAGGATTTAAAATCGAAAACCTGGTTGGGAACGATTCTTTCATTACAACAGTCATGCATGCAAGCCAAACGGCTTTAAGAAACCATCAAGAAGAGAAGCTGAACGCCCTCAGGAATGCAGTTTTAAACGCAGCAACACCAAACGCACCAGATGAAGATCTCCAGCTCATGTTCCTTACCTTTGTAGACACACTTACATCTTGGCATATAAAAATTCTAAAATACTTTGATGATCCGATAAGATGGGGAAAAGAACACAATATAAAGTTCCGTGAATTGGAATTCGGGGCTCCAGCTCATGCGCTTGAGAATGCTTTCCCTGAGTTAAAAGGGGAAAGAGACTTCTATGATCTTATCATCCGCGATCTTTACTCCATGGGATTAATGTCTATCGAATCCTTGCATACAACCATGACGAATCAAGGAATTTTTGCCTCTCGGACTACTGATATCGGAAAGAAGTTTATCGCTTTTATCGAATTTAGAAAATAAACGAAAGACCGCAAAAAGACGTGAAAATAACGGTGAAGGCCCCCGCCCAGTGTGCAGAGCAAGAGCTGGATGAGTTTCAGAGGTTAGTAGAGATGGGACGGGAGGTAATATCCAGGGGTCTTCGCGGCAGGATCCGCGGTGCCTCTTTGCTGGCGTTTGGTTATGTGGGCGACTCAGGGGTTGGAATCGCAGCTTTAAAGAATCCGTCCTCATCGTATAAGAAAAATGTTTTCGAGAAATCCGGACTAATCCACAGATCTTATGAATTCGAAAAGGAATTGGGCTGGGTATATATCGAGCCAAAATGGAGAAAGAAGGGATTTTCAAGCAAACTGGTCAAAACCCTCCTTTCGCACGTTAAGGATTTTAATGTTTTCGCTACTTCGCGAACAGATAACCAGCCGATGCATAAAGTGCTTAAGAAGAACGGATTTTTTGAAGCAGGCAACCCATTTATCTCTGATCAAAGACACAAACTGATATTATTTCTTTGGGATTCAATTGCTATGAGAGCATAAGAACGGCAAGTTCAATGAATATACGTAGATCGTTTCAAACCCATGTCTAAGAGAATGGTATCATCTGATGAGTCCTTGACATATTTATCTGCGTGGGGGAATGAGAATATTATCCGAAATCATGTGGCTTATTTCGAGAAGAAGTTGGAGGACGAAATGAATCTATATAAAAATGAGAAGATAAAAAGTTCACTCGCCCACTATCCCAATTTCGCGGCCTGGATCAGACTATATACTGAATTGATATGCAATTCACTGTATTGGAAGCTATTACGCTCCGAAGGAGATTGGATAAAAATAGAAAAAATGGGTTTTGGCCAGGCAAGGGATATAATTATCGAGAGGTTAAAAAGATCTTCAGCTTCGTTTCCAAAGAACATAGAGGAGAAGAGACTTAATCGGATGAAGGAATCGATTAACCTGATTCTTAACCTGAGGCATTCGTTTCAACATGGAGGTTTGCCGAATCTGATGCGTGATTTATCGTTTGGCTCCGATTTAGTAAAGTTAGAAAGAATGCTAGATCCCAATAATTACGAGGAAACAAAAGAAATATTCCTTGATGCCGAAAAGCTATTGAAACTATTGCCTCAGCCGTCCATAATTGTCTCAGCGTGAGGCCTTTATTAGTACTATATTAGTCGGGAATCATGTTCGGCAAGATAAGGATGGTGAGCAGGCAATGACTCTGGCTGAAATCCCGACATCCTACAAGAAAACAGGTCTCCCGTCAGAGGAAGCTGACTACAAATTTGAGACCTATAGATATTATGTTCAGTGCTTCGTTGAAATGATCAACACGCTCTATCCTACTGACCAGGCGTTGATTAAAGAGATAAGTCAAAGCACCAAACACTTGCAGGGCTTTAAGGGATATAATCGGAATTGGGTGCCAAGGTTTTTAAAAAATGCATGGAATACGGAATTCGTGCTGAATTTCAATCTGGTGGACGATCCGGAACTTGCCCGGATAAACAACCAGTGGCTTCCCATTCAAACATATTATTCAGTCTATAGCGCTGGAGAGGCTGTATCCTATTTATTGGACGGAAATAAGGCGGGTTCTCATCGTGCTTGTCTGAAGAAGATTAATAATTTTCTTGTTAATCTCGGAGTTATGCCCTGGAATCTAATGTATATAGGACCAATAGGGAAAAAATCTAGCGAGCATCGGCCGAAAAACTTCCCTCCCGATATTGAAGTCCCTCATAATCTGGCCAGAAAAGGTATCTCACCTATCCAGATGGTCTGTAAATGCTTAAAGGCGGAACATAAAAATCGGGTCCACGACGAATTTCAGAAAAAGAAGGGGAAGTTCAAGTACCGTTTCGATCCAGGCAATACATCATTGCTGAATTTCCTGTATCGTCTCCGGATAAAATCAAATTATGAAGAAATTGACGTGTTTCTTACCCAAGCGCCCGATCGTCTGATTATGGAACTTGGAAAGAATATGGCCTCCCTCGGTTTTAAGACGTTGATTCTTTTTGAAATAATCACGATGAAGAAAATTGGGAAGTCAGATTTCAATTCAATTGTCGATGAGTATATGGCACTGAACCGGAACGCTTCAGCTTTACAGACCAGAAGGAAATTATATTCGGGCTCTACCCCATGAGGCTGATTCTGGTCGATTACCTGCACATCACCATGATCAAGCGAGGAATTCTTGCCCTTAGGAGAAATTGTAATGCCTATTCAGAATTGATATAATTTCATCATCATATTCGTCTTTACAATAAGGGAGACCTGAAATGTCCTTAGGCGTCGTTTTCAAAGGTCCAGAAGGTATCGTCCTTGCCGCTGATAGCAGAGTCACCTTGAATATGGAAATGAGGGTGGATACAGGGAAGATTCTTATTCCTTCGACTTATGATAGCGCGACTAAATTGCTAGAATTTCAAAACCAGAAATACGTTGGCGCTGTTACATATGGAATCGGCGCTATCGGACAAAAAGAGCCGCGGACAGCGCACAGCTTTCTTCCAGAATTTGAGAATGAGCTTCAAAAAGAAGAAAATAAGCGTCTCTCTGTTGAAGAATTTGCTAAAAAGCTCAGTCTGTTTTTTGCCAGACAATGGGAAATCTGCATGCCCAAAGAGGCAAGCGCCCCGGATTTGGTATTTTTTATAGGAGGCTACGACCAGGATGTCCCTTATGGTCGGGTCTTTCAAGTCGCTATTCCAAGCAAGCCGGTCCCCGTTGAACAAAACAAGAACCAATTCGGAATTACATGGGGAGGGCAACTTGAATATACGACCAGACTCATCAAAGGAATGGACCCCGCATTGCCTTCAGTTGTCCAAAAGTACCTGAACTTGACTGATGAGCAAAGGGACTCATTGGAGAAACATATCGACCAGAATTTATCTATTAAGATTCCCTACCAATTCTTGCCTTTGCAGGATTGTGTAAGCCTCTCTATCTTTTTAATCCGAACGAGCATCGAGATACAAACTTGGACTTTGGGCATTCGAGGCGTAGGCGGTGCAATTGATGTCGCTACAGTGACACGAACAGAGGGATTCAAGATTGTGCAGAAAAAAAAGATTCTGGGTCAATTCTCCCATCATGGAGACTAAAATGAACCATCAAACCGATTTTGCCAACTCGAAGAATTGGCTGAATGACAATATTGCTTTCTCTTATTCATCTTTTTATGAGTCGGCAATTCGCACGACCGAATTGGCCAATTTTTCATTCATCTTTAAACCTTTCTTCGATGTCGCAGACCACTCGCTAATAGCGAGCAAAGAGGAAGCTGTTAAGTTGTCGACTGGGCTCGAAATGGAACTTAAGGCTTGGGACAAATTAAGTGATGAGGCATTTATAATCCTCGAGAATTCTATATAGAAATGGCGCGAGGGGATATCTGGGTTGTTGAATTGCCTTTCCCTGCTTCCGAACAGGGACACGAGCAGACAGGCACGAGACCTGCTGTGGTGGTTCAAACAGACCCAGATGATCATAGACTCCCAACGACAATTATTATCCCCATGACGACTCAGCCGGACGCTGAACGATTCCCTTTCACATTCCCCGTAGAGCCGTCAAATCAGAATGGAATTTCAAGGCGATCTGTGCTGTTGGTTTTTCAATTGAGGGCAATCGATAAAAGACGATTGAATAAGAAACTTGGAGTCCTGGAATCGGAGTACATGGACCGAATATGTGCTAACATAAAGGAGCTCTTAGGAGTCTAGAACTTGCCCCTCCTTTTTTAACAAGGCGCACAATCGCTCAGTGACCGCCGAGATCGGCGGTATTTCTTGAGCCACCACGACGGATTTTTTTCTCGTAAAAATGCACCATTTTAGGAAAAATGATGAAGGCCCATGAGGAATTATTCTCCTTGAATAAAGGAGAATATGGTGATATTTTGTCCTTCTAAGAAGGAGATTGTCATTGCCCAGAACAAAGAACGCCGTCAATTTCCCCGCCTCGATCGGCCCGGACCATGCCGCTTTTCGGTCTCGGCTGGTAGAGCAACTTGCGAATTCTCTAACCGCACCTTTTCCGGAAGCGACAGAAAGGCGCGTATTCAGGCGAATCGCTTTCCCCGGCAAGGCGACTGCTGTAATCGGCGTGCGGCGCGCCGGCAAGACCACGTTTCTCCATCAGGTCAGGCGGATATTCATCGGTAAAGGAATCCCTCAAGAACGTCTGCCCTATATCAACTTTGAGGATGAACGCCTCGCCGGCCTTACGGCAAATGAATTATCGATTCTTATCGAGGAATATTACCGGCGATTTCCCGCCTGGAGGGGAAAGGAGACTGTAGCCTGGTGCTTTGACGAAATCCAGAATGTGCCTGGATGGGAGCACTTCGTCCGCCGGCTGCTCGACAGCGAGAAAGTGGACGTCTATCTCAGCGGGTCGTCGGCGGCTCTTCTTTCCCGCGAAGTCGCCACGGCTCTTCGCGGCAGGGCCTGGGAAGTGACCATCTTTCCTTTCAGCTTTGAAGAATACCTGCGACATCACAAGAAGGGGGCGCCGAAGAGGCTCGACCTGATATCGGCAAAGGAGCGGTCGGCTTTGCAGGGCGCGCTCAGAGAATACCTAATTGCCGGCGGATTCCCCGAAGCCCAGAGCCTGGATGTGGAAACTCGCCACCAACTCGTTTTGGATTACGTCGATGTGGCCATGCTTCGCGATGTTGTCGAACGGCACAGAGTGAGCAACATCGTAAGCCTCCGCTGGCTGGTCCGGCATCTGCTGGGAAATCCGGGAGGCCTCTTCAGCGTCGAGAAGTTTCATGCGGCCTTAAAATCCCAGGGACTGCCCGTGGCTCGAGATACCCTGCACGCACTCCTCGGCTATCTTGAGGATTGCTTTCTCATCAGGGTTTCCTGGGTAGAAGGGGCCTCCGAGAGGCGGCGAATGGTCAATCCGCGAAAGGTATACCCGGTCGATCCCGGCCTGATTCCTGTCTTCGACCGCTCAGGCCGGAGCAATCTGGGCCATGCCCTGGAGACGGCCGTCCGGATCGAGCTCGAGCGCCGGGGTCTGGAAAGCTCTTACGTCCGGACAAAAGATGGCTTTGACGTCGATTTCCTGGCCCGTTCTCCGGAAGGACATGAAGCGCTGATTCAGGTTTGCCTCGATCTCGCTGAGACTGGGGCGATGGAAAGGGAGGTTCGAGGGCTGCTCTCGGCAGCGAAAGAGCATCCCCGCGCCGCTCTGGAGGTAGTGACCCTCTTGCCGGAGACGGCCGGAAACGTGCCGGAGAAAATCCATATCCATGACGCCGCCGTCTGGCTTTTAAATCCTTTAGCGCCGAAAAAAACCGAAGACCGGGAGGGATAGTTCTTTGGCCGACTACAGTAAGTTTCATTTTTCTTAAATATGCCTCCATAGTCGGCAATACCATCACTTCTTCTTGAGATATTCGATATAGGCCATTTTCCCTTTGAGCCCCGGATCAGATTTCGGGATTGTATTAGCCAATTCCCTGACTTTTTCAATATATAAAGTAGGCGGAGCAATCCCATCGTTCACTCGAATATTCAAACAAACTTGTTCTTCGTTTCTATACATGATTTTGGTTTTTTCATTTAGCCTGAATCCATGGCGTAAGAGCATTCTTCTAATTGTAGATAGGAAGCCCTTAATTCCAATCGGGCCGCTGAGTATTATGTCATCGACATAAATAGACAACGAAAACTTGCGGATATTCTTCAAAATATTATCAAGCTCCTCTGCAATAGGTTGAAGGACTAATCGACCAATTGCCGGGCTAGTCGGAGCTCCTTGCGGAAGACGATTATGGTGAGTCACCAACCTGGTTAAAATGTCCGCCATTTCCTCCGATGCGCCGTGCTTCCTAAAAGCGTTTCTTACATGAAAAGCTTTTATGGACGGAAAGAAGTCTTTTATATCGCTTGTAATAAGGACAGGCTTATGTGTGTGCAATCGCATAGCATCTTTGGTAGAAGTTCCAGGT
Source organism: Candidatus Aminicenantales bacterium (assembly GCA_049287565.1). Classification (GTDB taxonomy): domain Bacteria; phylum Acidobacteriota; class Aminicenantia; order Aminicenantales; family UBA8522; genus UBA8522. Next base: position 32,870 of record JBAQGA010000211.1, on the reverse strand, counting down.
CCTCCAAAAATGCGAGAATCATCCTTTAGTCCAGAGAGGACCTCACGAAGGATTATGGTTTGATAATTTTTTAACCGTCTATGAGGGATTTCAAGTTTTCTTATTTTTTGATTCTTTTGTTGAATTAGCTTTGAGTAATAAAGCCTTGGGGCAGCCCTGATTAACTTTCTTAGCTCAAAATCAGATAGTCCAAGAATATGGCATAGGGAGGAGAGGCTAATATTTTCGAGATTAAGCAACGTCTATGTAAACCGGAAAAACGTCCGTGGAAACTGCAACTCAGGAGATTTCTAGCCACAAGCTTCAAGATTGTCAAGACTACATCAACGAGGTTAAGAATGGTACCGGAGATCCTAAATTTCCGGTGATCGAGGAGCTTGGACAATAGAACGCTAATGCAGGCATGGTGTTCGGCAGTTACATCTGGAGCAGCTATGTCTAGGAACTTCTCAAGGCAAGCCTTCGCTGTGTCTGTGTCGCGGGAACTTAGCGAAACTTGAGCTTGGTGCAAGAGGAAATCTCCGCGGGCTTTTTTGCTTCGTTCTTCACGTACTAATTGAATTACTTCAATCGTGCGCTGAAGCCGAAGCATCTTAGCCCGACTGGAAGGGTATTTGATCCTTGACATGTTATTACCTCCTTTCTTAATGGATTTGCCCGTTATCAATATTTCTATTGATAATGAGTTGAGCAAAGCCGCGATATCTTCTCTGTGTAAATCTCAGAGCTAAATAGCATTCTGCAGCACTTAGGCTAAAGAAAGCCAAAGTGACGAATTGTCTGAATCGAGCTTATCCTGCGTTTTGGAAGCCGTACGTCAAAGAATGAAGCTATTCTCGCAGAAGGCCGCATTGACAAATCGATTTTTGCAATCGGGGGTTCCGATTGGAGAAAGAAAGGCGGATAACGCCAGTCGAGCTAGCTTTTTTCAGAGAACCTAAGGGCAACAACCTGCTGCCCATTGAGTACAATATGCTGTATTTATAAAATTATTATACGCTAGATATTGGCTAATGTCAATATTGAGAAGGCAATTTTATTGAATTCATATCCGTTAAAGAATTGCCTTGAGGGTCTTCAATTAATTCGGATTAAAGTATTATTATGTTACATTATATACCTATATTTGACATTTATGGTATTATTTTCTAGAATTGTGGATGGTAAAGGAAGCGAGTATGAATCCCCAGCCTGCTCAGAACGTATACGAAGAAATCGTATTCCATACAAAAAAGCAAGGAGGGCTCTACCGACAATGGTACGTGGGAATTACGTCGGATTGGGAAGACCGCCTCTTCAACGCCCACCAAGTGCCAAAAAAAGAGTACTGGTATATTGCCAGGCAGTGCTACAGCAATGCGGATGCTCGGGATGTTGAGCAAGCACTCCTAAACCTCGGATGTGACGGAGGCCGAGGCGGCGGAGATCAATCCGCCGTCTATGTATACGCTTACCTGAAAGGACCTAATACAAATCCATAGGTTTCTTGCATCGGATTGTCAATGGGACACGAGTGGTCCCGATGCGCTAAATTTTATATATCTTGTTGATCTGGAAAGGAGAGACCCCACAATGACCATAGCTCAGGAAGAATTAGCAAAAAGGCTGCGCGAGGCCAGGGAAAGGGCGGGGTTTACTCAGGAGGACGTTGCCAAAGCCCTGGGTTTGGTGCGTCCGGCAATCGCCCAGATCGAGGCAGGAAAGCGGAAAGTCTCGAGCATCGAGCTAGCTGCACTTTCCCGACTATACGGGCGACCGTTACAGAGTTTTTTCGAGGACGCTTTCGCGAGGGATGGAATCGCATTCATCTGGAGAACCATCCCAGAGGCACGGAAGGACCCCGCCATCCAGAAGGAAATGGGCCGGGGAATAGAGATAGTAAATGCAATTCTGGAGCTTGAAAAGAAATTGGGTCATACCCGCGCAACTTCCCTCCTGTCTGTGAGGTGTACCCAAGGAGTTCGAACGAAATGGGAAGCGATCGTTCAGGGGCAAGAAATCGCAGTCCAGGAACGGAGCCGGCTGAAACTCGGGACTGCCCCGATCGACAATCCTTCTGCTATCCTCAACACCCAGGGGATATTGGTTTTGGGCATCGATCTGCCGCCGGGGATTTACGGTTTCACGTTCCGCTCTGGTCCGGCAATCGTCTGCGCTGTGAACACAGGCGATGCTTGGGTACGACAGCGGTATTCTCTTGTGCACGAATATTGTCACGCCATCTGTGATATGGAGGACATCCCCGGGGTAGTCACTCGCGTTGAGAATGCGAAAGATTATCGGGAAGTCCGCGCCGATGTCTTCGCCGCCTGTTTCTTGATGCCTGAAGAAGGAGTCAAGAACTTTTTATCCAGTCGAGGCAAGGCCATTCCCTCGAGGATCCCAGCTCCGCAAATGGTACGCGAGGAGCTTGTTGACTACGAAGCGCGTCGCAAAGAACAGGTGCGCGAAATTGATTTTATCGATGCCGTGATCATGGCCAAAACCTATAGTGTGAGCCTTGAATCTACGATTTGGAGGCTTCGTAACCTTAACCTGATCAATGCTGAGAGACAAAAGGCTTTCTTGAACAAACAAAAAGAGCGACTTGGGAAAATGGTAATAAAACTCCTTTATCTTCCCGAGCAGCCCATATCGACACCCCGACAACCGTCCCTCCATAACGCTGAACAGCGTCTATTCTCTCTAGCTATGGAAGCAGCGGAAGATGATTTTATCAGCAGAAATAAGCTGATCGAGCTGTTGCGCTTGGCAGGGCTGTCCGATGAAGAAATTTATGAGATTCCGCAAGCACACAGAGGCAGGGAATAAGATAGGGCTGCGTTGTGAGCGAAGGAAAGTCAGTAGCATTAATTGTTGACGCCAATTCGCTGATCGATCTCATCAAACTCGGCGCTCTTATTTCAGTCGCACAGCTAGCCGAATATCAATTCCTGATAATTGATGAAGTCGTAAATGAGATCCGCCGGCCTGAGCAAGCCGGAATCCTCCAAGAGGCAATTAGAAGAGGGCTGATCTCCAAAGTCTCCATAAGCACTCTTAATGAATTGGAATTGTTCGCCAAACTTCAGACGGTTCTCGACCTGGGAGAAGCTGCCAGCCTTGCCTATGCATCAATCAACCGGTGCCTTTTTCTCTCCGACGAAACGCAACGCGCATTCATGAGGGAAGTCCGGGCTCACATCGGAGAAAAGAGATTGGTCAGAACGCACACGGTTCTGGCCGTGGCTATCAAGCGTCAGAAATTGGGCCTCTCCGCTCTAAAAGCCGAAGTGGAAAAACTCAAAAAGACTGCGTACACCTTAAGAGACTGGGATGATATTCAACATCTCCAGAGAGTCCTTGACCGGACGCGAGAGGCGATATCCGAAAAATGATGACGACTTGGAACATCAATAGTTCGTTTTTTGATAGACCGCTCCTTCTTTATCGTTGAAAACAAATAATATAAGTGTTACAAGATAAATGCACAGAATGATGCATGAGCATTTATCAGGGGGAACAATACATGAGCGTCAATATACCTCAGGCCGTTCATAACCTTGTTGGAGAGTATCGGAGGTTCCTGAAAACTTCCTATCGGTTTCTGGACGATCATCTGAGGAAGCAGTTCGAAGACCACCTGGCGCGAACCGATGTCATAGTTAGAGGGCCGTACGTAACGCTGGCCCGCGATTTCGCGCTCGGTCATTCACTCAAGGAATTGGCCGATGCCGGACGGCTGGATCCTGAGGCTCTTAAAGCTCGATGGCCTTTTGGCGATGGGCGGCTATTTATCCATCAGGAACAAGCGCTGGCGGCAGGACGAGAAGAAAGATCGTTCGTCGTAACGACGGGAACAGGATCCGGTAAGACCGAGGCCTTCCTTTTACCGATCATCGACGGCATCATTCGGCGGAAGCGGGACGGCTTGAGGGGAGTCCAGTCGATCCTCCTGTACCCCATGAACGCGCTGGCCAACGACCAACTCGAGAGGATGAGGCGGCTCCTCAGGGATACGCGGCTCGATATCTCTTATGGCTTGTACACCGGCGATAGTGACGCGGCGGCGCAGAGTCTGCGCGAGCCGCCTGCTCAGACTGAACGGACCACGAGGATGGCGATCCGAGGAAATCCTCCGGATATTCTGCTGACCAACTACAAGCAGCTTGAGTTCCTGCTCATCCGGAAGGATGACAGGGCATTGTTCACCCCATCCCTGCGCTACCTTGTTCTGGACGAGGTTCACAGCTATCGAGGGGCGTTAGCCACCGAGATTGCCTGTCTGATCCGCCGCCTGAAAGCGCATGCCGGTCTTGGGCCTGGCGATTTGACTGTTATCGGAACATCGGCGACCGTCGCCGCAAAGGCAGAAGGAGAACAGGCGCTCGCCGCTTTCGCCTCGACTCTTTTTGGGGAGGCGGTCAGAGCTGAAGATATCATCAAGGAATCCTATGTCGAGGGAGAACCTGATATCGCGGAATGGACGCCACCTCGCCCCCGCCTGGCCGAAGAAGAAATCTATGGACTCGACGTCGATGACGACTCCTCGGTCGCTTCTCTCGCCGAGCGTCTGACAGGCAAAACATGTGCGCGCTCAGGACCCCTCTCCGAGCGCATCTCGGAGGTCCTCGCCGGGAATAGGATCGTCCGTCAAATCGAAGAAATTCTCTCCGAACCGGCGACTCTTGACCGGACCGCCGAGTCCATTCAAGACAGCATTGAGGAACGCTCCGGTGGTCCACTCGACGACATCCGCCGCGAAATCGAAGCCTACCTTCTCGTCGGAAGCATCGGAGACGATGAACATCCGCCTCGGCTTCGGCCTAAGCTCCATACCTTCTTCCACGGAATCTATGATGTCTCGCTCTGCGCGAACCCCGATTGCCGGACATTGGTGCCACAAGGAGGGACGGTCTGCGGGCGCTGCGGCTCGGTCGCCAGGCCGGCCGCCCTTTGCCGGACCTGCGGGCAGGATTTCGTGAAGGTGCGCTTCGAGCGGCCGGGAGACGACCTGCCTGTCGGGACGGCGGATTTCTTCAGCGACGAGAACACGGCATTCCTGACTCATGAGATCCGGGAGCTCCCCGATAAGCCGGACGCCGAAGGCGAAGAAGAGACGGAGGAGGCGGGAGAGCCGGCGGCGCAGGCTCAAAGGCAGCGCCGCGGGAACCGTCGGGCCGAGATAGAAGCCAAGCTCGAGCGCGTCGGTTTCTGCATCGGATGCGGCCGAATCCTCAAGGAGGCTGAGATTTGCCCTGCGTGCAATCGTCCGGCGATTCTCATGTTCATGCGCCGCGGGAAGCTCAACACCTGCCCAGCTTGCGGGGATACCTATACTAGGGGGGATATCGTCACTCCTCTTCGGACCGGGACCGCTTCCACCGTGGCCATTTTAACCACTCATCACCTCGATGGGCTCGAAGGAGATGATCGCAAATTGCTCGTTTTCGCCGATAATCGTCAGGATACGGCTCATCAGGCCGGCTATACGGCCGACAAGCACCGGACTTACGCCCTGCGCCATATCATCGCCCGGGAAGTACAAAAAGAGAGGGACGGCGGGGTTTTCTTGCAGGAGCTTCCAGAACGGTTATTCGATTCTTATCGCGCGATGGGAATCATCCCGAAGAGGCCGACCCGGATGGAGCGGGATAACTGGCTGTTCGCCCTAAAGTATGAAGCGGCGAATGAATTCACGCGCTACAGCAGGCAGCGTGCCTCGCTTGAGACGTTGGGGATTACGGGCGTGGATTATGAGTTCTTGGACGATCTGGTTCAGGATGAGCGATTCGTCCGCGCAGCGCAGGCCGCCCGGATAGACGTGGATACGGCGCGCAGCCTGGTTCGTGCGATCCTCGACGTCATGAGGAAGAATCGCGCTGTCGCCTACGATTTCTTCCAGGAATATATCGATCCCGGCAGAAAGCGCAGGTACCGGGAGATCGAGGCCGAGCCTTTTAACGTCCGAATCGCGGAAAGGGACCGGCACCCAAAGGCATTTGCGCTCGATCGGCCTGAACATATCCGCAGAGCTCAACGGCTGATGGGCTTCATCCAGGAGAATCCCAGGGCGGGCCAGCTCACCGCTCCGCAAAAAATCGTCGCCAGGGTTGTCGGAAGCCGGGAGACGTCAGAGCTATTCCTGCGGAACGTCATCCCTCTTTTGGAAGAGTTGGGCATATTAGTCCAGGTCCCGGAGTTTCCCATCCCCGCAAAAGAAAGAACCTCAGGCCTCCATCCGATGCAGATTGCCCCTCGGGTGATTCGTCTCTATGCGCCGGAGGAAGGGTTCAGGTGCAACGCCTGCCAGACCTGGCGGCCTTATAATCTTCCGACTTGTCCAACGCCGAAATGCTCAACGGGGCGGCCTATCCCGGCGGTATGCGATGAAGAAAACTACTACGTAAAATCATATCTCGAAAGGACCCCGCAAAGATTGGCCGTTGCGGAACACAGTGCCCAGATTTCGGGCGAAGACCGAGCTAAGCGCGAGACGGATTTCAAAGAGGGAAAGCTCGACGTCCTGGTGTGCACGCCCACGCTCGAGTTGGGGGTTGATATCGGGCCTCTCCTGACCGTCGTCTTGAGGAATGCGCCGCCCACGCCGGCCAACTACACCCAGCGAGTCGGGCGGGCGGGCAGAAGACTTAGGATCGGGTTCTCCAGTACGTTTTGCGCGGGAGGCGCACACGATCGCCATGCTTTTGAGAGGCCGGAATGGCTCGTTGCCGGAAGGTTCGATCCGCCGGCGCTGCGGCTGGATAACCCCAAGATCGTTTGCCGGCATCTCCGGTCCTTCATTCTCGAACGCTTGGAATCCCAGCTTCCCGGCCGGATGGGCGATCTCCTTGACGACCTGCGAAATCCAACAAGATGGAAGACCGAATTGCTCGAGGGTTTTTATCAAGAAATCGAACAGCGCCATGATGACCTTATCAATGAAACAGCAAACCTGTTAGCTCATGACCGTCTCGCCGGCAGAACAGTGCGTTATGAAGAATCTGATGCCGCCGCGCTTGTGGGCGGCCTGAAGGATGAATTGACGTCGGTGTTCGAGTCCTGGTGGCAAAGAGTGAATCAGCTCGATAGGGAATTCCGAGAATATTCGACGATCGGCTCCCCGCGGCAGGACGATAAGAAGGCGGCGGCCAGGAAACGGGCATATTTTGAAATCACCCAGGACCCGGAGCGGGCATATACATTGAATTATCTATCGACCAAGGGGATTCTGCCCGCCTACCAGTTCCCGGTGGACACTTTCAGCTTGGATCCTGGAGTCGTAGATACGCCCACGCTTTTCCGCGCTTCGGCGATCGCCATCGAGGAATTCGCGCCGGGAAATTACGTCTATGCCAATGGCCATAAGCTCAAGTCCATCAGGGTGCTTTTCCCGGGAGGGCCGGGAGCGCCGGCAGCGAGCGCCGGGCGGACGGATGCTGAGGCAAGCGGCAGGCTCCAGGCCTTTCATTTCTGTGAACAATGTGACGAAGTTGTTGAAGCAGGAAGGAACCGTTGCCAGAGATGTCAAGCCCCATTACCGGCGGCCACTAACGTCGTTTTCGTTGATGCCTTCGAAGCCGAGGAGAACTTGAAGATCAGCTCTGACGAGGAATCGCGCCAGAAGGAGAGTCAGGAACGGAGGGAGACGCTCCTGGCCGAAACCGCCGAGAAAAGCCTACTTTTCTCGTATCAACTCACTCCGGTCGAGCACCTTCATCTGGCCGAAATCCTGATCACCAACTGGGGACGGCTCGAAAGCAAGACGGGAACCGGCAGCCGGTTCTGGCTTTGCCCGGAATGCGGACGCCATATGCCGCATAATCCGTCCGATCCGAAAAAGCGAAAGTTAGTGGAAGACTGGCACGCTTACCACGCTCGTTTCTGCGCCGGCGAAATCGCCCCTCTCGTTCTTGCTTATAAGTTCGAAACAGACTGCCTGATTTTGAACGTACCCTCGAGGGCGGACGCTCACAGGATTGGCAGGTCATTTTTTTCACCCACGCTCGTCACGCTGGCCGAGGCGCTCCAGGCCGGCGCACAGAATTTGCTCGAGCTCGAGGCGGGAGAAATTTCCGCCTTCGTGAGGAAAAGCCCGGCGGATGCGATCTCGGAGCAGATCGTTTTTTACGAGACGGTGCCGGGAGGAGCCGGATATCTGGAAGAGTTGGCGGCGAGGCTGCCGGAAGTGGCGAAGGCCGCGATGGAAAGACTGTTCGGTCACTCCTGCCGGAAAGCCTGTTACTTAGGCCTGAAGCGCTACGGCAACCAGCGCTGGCATCCATTCTTCGATAAAGATGCGGTCAGGGACCTATTGGTGATTCTCTCTGAGCAGGAACGGGTCAAGCCTCAAGAAAGCCGAATCGGGGCCGGGTTCGAAAAGATCAACGAGATGCTGCAAAAGCGATTGGCGGGGACTGACGACTCCGTTCGACGTTACCCCAAGGGCGAGATCGAAGAACCGCTTCGGAAAGCGCTCGAACGAATCGAAGGCCTGCCGCCTGGTGAGCAGGATTTTGAAATCGAGGACGAGCAGAGCCGGCTGGTCACCGTCCCGGATTTCTCCTGGCCCGATGTCAAGCTGGCGGTGTATTGCGACGGCTTTGCCATCCACGGAAATCGAGAAACGCTTGAATCCGACGCTCAGAAAAGAAATTTTCTGCAAAGTCGAGGATGGGTCGTATTGACCTATTGGGGCCGGACAATTCTAAAAAGCGCCGACGCTTGCGCCAATCAGATCAGGGATGTCTATTTTCATGCCATAAAATTCGGCTGATCTGGTGCGGCTTATGAAGGATCGTGAGGCGTGCTATGTGCTCTTTAGTGCAAGGATATGAAAAATGGCCGTGAATCCAGCAGAAGACATTGTTAATGTCTGGCTTCAAGACTATTGTGGTTATTCCACACGGCAAAACGTTTATGTGCCAAAGTAGAAGCGGATTAACCTTTGTTATTCAAAGTACTTTCCAAAACTCTAATCTGGTGCCTATGCGTATGATTTACGGCAACATCGCCAGCCTATTGAGGAGTTTCGGGGACCAGAGGGCGAACGACTCGCCGGTCCGGGCGTTGTGCTTGGCCGCGGCCTCATTGTATACGGCAAGAAAAGCCGCGGGGTCGCAAAGACAGTCGATGAGCCTGGCCTTTCCGAAGGTCTTTTCGATCACGACCACCATCTTCCAGCCGACGGTGTACCAGGGTCCCTGAATACCGAAAAAGGAGGCGGCCACCTCCCTGATGGCCTCCTTTCCCTTTAGCCGGCCGTCGAGGACATCCAGGAAAAAACTCTCCACTTTCCTCAGGTCGGCATTGAAATTAGCCATGTCTTTGTCCCAGCGCTCCCGTTCGGCGTCCGGGCTGGTCGCATGCGGGTGGATATCGGGTCCTCCGGCGGCGGCCAGCATCGCCACACCCTCGCCGAACGCCCCGATCCATTCCAGAACCGTGCGCACCTCCGCCGCCTTGTCCTTGAATTTTGGGGTTTCATAGGCCGGAAGGCAGGCGGCCGCGAGGCCGATGTGATGGAGTTCGTGGGCCACGGTATTCTCGAATTGAGCCTCGTTCATCTCGGGATTCAGATAGAGAAAGATCGCGGGGTCGGTTTGGAGCTCAAAAACGAAACTGTTCGTCTTCGGCTTGATGACAGGATAGACCTTCGCCCGGATGGCTGTCTCGGAAGGAAGATAGGCCAGCGCCCGCTCCGCCGCCGCTCGCAAGTCAGCTTGTTTCCAGCGGGTGAGCGTATCCGCGAGCGCATCCGTTCTTGCCAGGAGTTCTGAAGAGAGGACAAATTCCCGGAACTCCGCGTCCTCAAAAGCCCGCTTCACTCCAGACTCGCGTTTCTTCAGCCGGACATAGCCTTCGGTCGAAAAAAGGCGCTCCCAATCCTCCGCCTCCACGGGCTCTCCGGCCTTCATTTTCCAATGAATCGATAGCACGGCGTCGGCCTCATCGGTCACGAGGCGAATGTCCAGATTCGAACCCGCTTGCGGCCGAGCCGCCGCGGCCGGGTCGTTACGGAAATCCCCGACATAAGAGCGCAGAATCTCAGACGCCGGGCGGACTTGGACGGATTGGGCGGGGCAAAGGAGGAAAACACAGAACAGAAAGGCAAAAATATTGAAAAATATCCGCCTGACTTTCATTACCTGAAGCCTCCTTGGAATGATGGATATCAATGCTTTCACTTAATCGACGAGTATTGTCCTGAAAAAGTTGTATCCATATTTCAAATAGGCCTTATCGCCTCCTCTCGTCTCAACCCGCTCCGGATAAGGAAAGCGGGTCGCCGCAGGTTTGGAGGAGGTTTCTTAGAAAATCCCCCTCTCCTCTATCCTCCCCCACCAGGGGGGAGGAGAAAGATCGAAAACCTCCATTAGCGAAAGAAACGGGGATTGATATTGCCCTCACTCTTTTGTGAATAGGTAAGAAAACGGAACGGCGATCAGGTTTCCGATGATAAAAGTAATAAAGACGGCCGAGATAAAAACGACGTAAAAGGGAAACTGACCTTTCAGGAAAAGCGGCAAGGCGATAGCGACCAGCCAGACCGGCTTATAAACCAGTTCCAGCAATAAAACGGGCGTGAACTTCAACGGCGAGCGAAGTCCAAGGATAGAGACAAGCCCGAGAGCCAAGAACAGGCTCCCTCCTAGTCCGAGCATGACCGGGTCTTGAGGGGGCAAACGCAAAATAGATTGCGATGTGTTGGGAAGCAGGATCATCCCCAGTCCGACGCTGCCGGATACAACAAGGGTGTAAACATACATGGCCTTGAGCCAGCCCCGGCGAATAGAAACCTCTCCTTCCATGTTCATACCTCCATGTTCACAGAATAACCGCTTTTTTGAGCGGATCGTCGCCTCGATATGGAGTCGATGAAAGATTGGGCCAATTATAATAAAATGGAGCGTGAAATATCAAAGCCTAAAAAATCGATGTCGTTAACAACGGGAGAGCCAGCCCCAATCGCCCAACTTGTCAGGGGCATCCGCGCCCTCCTGCCCAGGGCGATGCTGCGGGACCGGGCAGCGGCGGCCCGGAGACTCCGCCGGCTGGACGAAAAATACGAGCTTCCCCGGTTCGCCAAAACCAATGATGGCGATCGGAGAAGTCGGATTTCGTTCGATGCCGCCGCGACAAAGAGCCTGGTCAAGGAGCTCGCCTCCCTGGAAAAACGCCTGGAGCAGTCGGTTTCAGAGCGAGAGCAACGCCATCGCCGCCGGCCCGCCGTCCATTATCCCCCCGCCCTCCCGATCACCGCTAAGCGACACGAAATCGTCCGGGCCATCCGGCACCATCCGGTGGTCATTATCTCGGGCGAGACCGGCTGCGGCAAAAGCACCCAGATCCCCAAGATGTGCCTCCAGGCCGGCCGCGGCATCGCCGGCAAAATCGGCTGTACCCAGCCGCGCCGGATCGCCGCCATCACCATCGCCCACCGCATCGCCGAGGAGCTCGGTGAGACGCTCGGCCGCTCGGTCGGGTACAAGATCCGCTTCCAGGACAGGGCGGCCCGCGAAGGCTACATCAAGATCATGACCGACGGAATGCTCCTGGCCGAAACCCAATCCGACCGGCGCCTCGCCGAATACGACACCCTCATCATCGACGAGGCCCACGAGCGGAGCCTGAACATCGATTTCCTGCTGGGGATCGTCCGAAGCCTGCTGGACGTGCGCCCCGAGCTCAAGGTTGTCATCACCTCAGCCACACTCGACACCGAGAAATTTTCCGAGGCTTTCGGCGGCGCCCCGGTCATCCATGTCGGCGGACGGCTGTACCCCGTGGAACTCGAGTACATGCCGCCGGAATCTTTCTCCAAGGATACCGACGAATCGGACTACGTTGACATGGCCGTCCGGGCCGTCGAACGGCTCAAATCCCGAAGGCAGGCGGGCGACATCCTCGTTTTCATGCCGACCGAGCAGGACATTCTCGAGACCTGCGATAAGCTGGAGGGAAAGCATTATGCCGCTACGACGGGCCTCCCCCTCTACGCCCGGCTTCCGGCCGCCCAGCAGGGCCGCGTCTATTCGGTGTCGGGGCCGAAGATCGTCGTCGCCACAAACGTCGCCGAGACATCACTGACCATACCGGGCATAAGGTATGTCATCGACACCGGCCTGGCCCGTATCTCCCAGTATCAGCCGGGTACCCGGATAAACAGCCTGCCCATAAGCCCGGTCTCTCAGGCCAGCGCCGACCAGCGCAAGGGCCGCTGCGGCCGCGTCCAGGAAGGGCTCTGTGTCCGGCTTTACTCCGAGGAGGACTATGCGGCGCGGCCCGAGTATACAGCTCCCGAGATCCTCCGCTCCAACTTGGCCGAGGTCATCCTGAGGATGGTCTACCTGAACCTGGGCGACCCGGCGCAGTTTCCTTTCGTCGACCGGCCTCATCCCCGAAACATCAAGGACGGCTACGAAACGCTTCTCGAGCTCGGCGCCATAAGCAAGAACGGCCGCGATTACGAGCTCACACCGTTGGGCCTGCGGATGGCCCCGATGCCGCTCGACCCGCGCATTTCCCGCATGCTCATCGAAGCGGAAAAGGAGGGATGTCTGCGGGAGGTGGCCGTCGTCGCCTCGGCCCTGAGCATCCGCGACCCCCGGGAGAGGCCGCCGGACAAAGCCGGCCTAGCTGACCAAGCGCAGGCGGCCTTCGCCCATCCGGATTCCGACTTCCTGACGCTCCTTAATATCTGGGACCGTTTCCACAGCCCGGCCGAAAACCTGACCTCAAAGAGCAAACAGAGAAAATACTGCGAGCAGCATTTTCTTTCTTACGCCCGGATGCGGGAATGGGGGTTCGTCCACGACCAGATCCTGTCCATTCTGAAGGAGCAGGGAATCGCCCCCGGACGAGCGGAGAAAAAAGAGATGACACCGGCGCTTTACGCCGGCACCCATCGCTCCATCCTGAGCGGGTTTCTCTCCAACATCGCCGTCCACAAAGAAAAGAACATGTATCAAGCCGCCAAGGGACGCGAGGTTATGATCTTTCCGGGCTCGACCCTGTTCGGCAAGTCACGGCCGTGGATCGTGGCCGCGGAGGTGGTCCGGACTTCGCGCCTCTTTGCCCGGATGGCGGCCAGGATCGACCCATCCTGGCTGGAAGAATCGGGCGGAGACCTCTGCCGGTATTCTTATTCCGAGCCGCGCTGGGATAGGGAGCGGGGCGAAGTCCGGGCCAAGGAACGCGTTTCGCTCTTCGGGCTGGAAGTCCTCACCGACCGCGATGTGGCTTACGGACCGAAAAATCCCGAGGAAGCCCACAAGATCTTCGTCAACGAAGCCCTGGTCGAAGGTGAGGTCAAGGAGCCGCCGCCCTTCCTCCGGCATAACCTGGACCTCCAGAAAAAGATTCTGGAGATGGAGGAGAAGCTCCGCCGGCGCGACATCATGGTGCACGAGACGGCCATCGCCGATTTTTACTCCCGTCGCTTGGCCGGTGTGTACGACCTTCACGGCCTGGAGAAGAGAATCCGCGGGGCGGGTGGCGACGGTTTCTTGAGAATGAGTGAGAAAGATCTCGTCCTCATCTCCCCCGACATCGCCGAGCTCCAGGGTTTCCCGGACGAGTTTTCACTGGGCGAAAAGCGCTTTGCGGTCTCCTACAAATTCTCTCCCGGCGTCGAGGACGACGGGGCCACTCTGCGGATCCCCTTCGGCCAGATTGCCGCTATCCCCTCAGAAGCCTTAGAGTGGGGGATACCCGGACAATTCAAGGAGAAGATCGCTGCCTTGATCAAAGGTCTCCCCAAGTCCGACCGGAAACAGCTGATGCCTTTTGCCGAGACGGCCGAGACGATCGCCCGCGAAATGCGCCTCACCGACCCGTCGCTCTACGAAACGCTGGCCAAGTTCGTGAAGAGAAGGTTCCAGGCGGACATCCCCGCCTCGCGCTGGGCGAGCGCCGATATCCCCGGCCACCTGAAGATGCGGGTGGCCGTCGTCGACCCGGAAGGCCGTGAGCTGGCCGCCAGCCGAAATATCGAGGTGCTGCGGCGGGCCGGCGCCGTTCCGTTTGTCCCGGAGCAGTCGGCCGATTGGAAAACAGCTCGCGCCACGTGGCAGAAGGAGGGTCGGGAGTCCTGGGATTTCGGTCCTCTCCCGGAGAGCGTCCCCGTAGGGATGTTCATGACAGCCTACCCGGGCCTGGAACCCGGAGAAACGGGCGTCAACATCCGGCTTTTCAAGACGGAGGAAGAAGCGCTCGCTTCGCACGTCAAGGGCGTTGAAGCTCTCCTGGCAGCCAAGTTCGCCAAGGACGTGGAATTCCTGCGCCGGTATCTTGTGGTCTTCGAGGAATACGGGAAGACGGCGCTTTATTTCGGCGGTAAGACAGCCGTTGAAAAGGGAATGATAGAAAACATCAAGCGGGAGATCTTGCGGAAGAACATTCGCAGCCGGGAGGAATTCGAAGCCTATGGGGAAACGGTGATGCGGTCTCTATTCGAAAAGAGCCACGCCCTGCGGGAGACGCTATTCAAGATCTTCGATGCCTACCAGGAGACGCGGCGGGCGATCCAGGAGGCCGAGCATGCTGCCGGATCGAGCCGCGCCGCGGCCGCGCTTTGCCGGGAGGTCAAGGCAGAACTCGAGGCTCTCGTCCCCAAAAACTTCCTAGACGTCTATTCCCTTGAACGACTTGTTCATATCCCGCGTTACCTGGAGGCGCTCCGGATGCGCCTGGGCCGGGGGAAGGTTGACTTTGAGAAAGACCGGAAAAAGGCCGAACAGGTGCGGCCGTTTGTCGATGTCCTTCGAAGACTCGAATGCAATGACCTCGCCGAGAAGGACCCCTCAAGGCAAAAGGCGCCGGAAACTTCACCGGAGAAAAAGAAACTTATCGACGAATACCGCTGGATGGTCGAGGAGTTCAAGGTGTCGCTATTCGCGCCGGAACTTAGGACCGCCTTCCCGATCTCCCCGAAGCGGCTGGCTATCAAAATCAAGGAGATCGAGGCCGATGAGTAATGAATGGGAGAGGAAAAAACTCAACCCAGGGCCAGACTGATCTTAATGGCTTGATCAACTCCCTTCATGTCCTAAAAAGAAAAGAAGGGGTAACTAGAGCCTTTCGAGAGTTTTGTTTTTGATCGCCCCCCTTTGATCAAACAACAAAATCTCGAGGCAACGCAATGAAGAAACGATCCGGAAATAGATTCTGAAACTGCCAAACCTCAGCCGGAAAATATCTTTTTTGCCTTGGATTTTCCTGACGTTCCCTGAAAAAGGGTTCCTTTGAAGGCCTTCAAACTCAGCCAAGATTCTTTCGTGCGTTTCCAGGTCGAGCGCTTCGATGGCCCGCCGCGCCTCGTTCGCGATTTTGCTTATGCGCCAACCTTCTCCGGGCGAACTCACGCTTCATCTCCTCGAACGTGACAAAGTCGCCTCGTTCGATCTCCCGGATTCCCTCTCGGACTTTCTCCCATTCGACGGCGCTCAGCTCGACTTCGTCAATCTCCTTTTTGACCATATTCCTGATAAACTCCCTGATTTTACCGGTTTTGCTATAGCCCTTTTCGTTGCAAATCGTGGTGAACGCCACATATTCCTCTTTAGGAAGACGAAGCGTAATGCTCTTTTGTCTCATAGCATCCTCATTTCTGAACAATAAAACACAATAAATATAATGCTATTTAATGCGTTTGTCAAGAAACCTACTTGAGCTTATAGCGCGTCGGCGAGGGTGCGGGCGCGCATCAGCCTGGCCATGAGAGCCAACCTCGGCGTGCCTGTCGCGAAGGTGCCCACGGAGTCTTGATCGAAGATTTTTGGCCAGGCATACATAATAAAGGTCGTTGCCCTTATAGAGCGCATAGACGCCGCTCCGCCCTCTGACAAATTCGGTAATAATCTCAGGATAGCGTTTAATCGCGGTGCGGGAGATCCCCTCCAGATGTTCTATGACGAGCCCGGCGCTTGGACGTTTTGTTCTCTTCAATTTCATTCCCCCTCTATGATTTTAATTTCATCCTTATTCACTGCTGTCCAAAGAGCTGGCCGAGCAATTGGACAACATTGCCAAAGAAACGGAAAGGCCGCGACGTATATAAGCCCGAAATTTAGCATCGTGCTCAAATTCGAACCCCCGATTGACATCGCCGCGTGGCGGGTGCTATTATTCCGTCGTGATCAGGAGGGGACATTCAGCGCTCGAAGCGGCCATTGCCACGCCGCGGAAAAAGCCTAATCCTATAATTCACCCAGGCTTTGTAGCCTAAATTAGGAGGGCGTTATGAGAAAGGCGCTCATTCTGGGGGGCCATCTCTTGTTTCTTTGGGGCATCTTTTGCCAATTCGCTGGGGGTTTGAATCAGGTTCAAAAAAACCAGGGGGCCCTCCAGCATGAAGTCACCGTTACCCTTAAGCTCATCCAGGTCTTTGTCACGGATAAGGACGCGAAGCCGGTAACTGGCCTCGAGAAAACCGATTTTGAACTCTGGGACAACGGCGAGCTCAAGACCTTAACCGATTTTGAAACCCACAACTTGACTTTGCCCCTAACACAAGCCGAAGAAATCAAACCCTATCCGGCGCCCGCCGCCCCCAAGCTAAATCGGAAGTTCTTCTTTGTCCTGGATCTCGAGAAAAATGACCATGTCGGGGTGATCAAGGCCAAAAAGGCCGCGCTGCACTTTATCGAAACTCAGCTTCAGCCCACTGATGAGGCCGCCGTTTTTTCTTATTCCCATACGCAGGGCCTGGTCCTCCAAAGATACCTCACCCTGGATCATGCGTCGCTTAAGAAGATTATAGAAGAAATGAGCGGAATGCCCGGTAGGGGAGCGGGGGGAGGCTTCCCTGTGCAGAATCCTTACGAAGAGGCAGCCCGACCCGAGCCAGAAAACTTGGATGCTTTGCTGGAGAGCCCAGAGATATTAGTGGAGAGATGGAAAGTCAACACATTCACAGACGTGATCAAGCAGCTCGCCAGATATCTCGGCTTTCTTCCGGGCTATAAGAACATGATTTTCTTTTCTCAAGGAATTTCAAAGTCGTTGTTATACGATCAAAGAGATTTATCGGTGCTCACCAATTTCCAGGAGATGAGCAGAGAACTCGGCGCGGCGAATAGTCCGGTCTACGCTGTCAATACGGAGAGATCACAGGCCCACCTTAAAGATAGTGAGGCGCGTGGAAATGATTCTTTAAAGATGCTATCTGACCTTTCCGGTGGAAAATATTTTGATAATGTCGATCATTATCAAGAAATCGCCCAAGATCTCCAGGTGCGCACCGGCAACTATTATGTCCTGGGTTACTATGTTGAGGAGCAATGCGACGGGGAATTCCATGAAATTAAAGTTAAGGTCGGGCGGGAAGGATGCACAGTTGCCGCGCAGGGCGGTTATTTCAACCCGGAGCCCTTCCTGAAGCTCAGTGAAGCTGAAAAACAGCTTCATCTTATTGCCTTGGCCATGCAGGGTAGGCCCCTATATGGGAAACCTCTCGATTTTCCTCTGCTTGCCCTAGAGATCTCATCCCAATTGCAGAACAATATCGTCTTCGTCTCTGAGCTTCAGTCGCACAACCTAAAAGAGATCGTTGGACAAAAAACGGAAATCACCTATTTTATCCTTGATGCCCAGAAGAATATTATTGACTTCAAAGGAGGAGAAGTCGATTTTTCGAACCTGGGCAGCAAGGTCGCTTATCATTACTCGGTTGCGTCGCTTAATCCGGGCACCTATGAATGTCGCACCATTTTGAGAAATCTGGAAACAGGAAGAACAGCGGTGAGTTCGGCACCCGTCACAATCCCCAGAAAAAGCCCAACCGGATTGCACCTCTTCTCACCGCTCCTCGTCCGCCCGCTGGAAGAGGAGGGAGCTTTCTATGTCAAGGTTACAAGGACCAAAGAAAAAAAGTCGGATACTATCTCCTTAAAAGACATCTATCCTTTTATTTCGAACACGGCTGTCCCGATCATGGAAGAATGCAAAGCAGGGATCTCGATGATGTTGGGTATCGTGCGCTGTATGATTCAAGATGTCGCCCAGCCTGAGATCAAGCTTACGGCCAGGCTTCATGAACAATCGTCCCTTGAGGAGGTTCCTCTAACATGTTCCTTGCTTTCAAGCCAAAAGATCGGGGATTTGCAGATCATGCTCGTAGAATTGGAATTTCCGGCGCTCAAGGCGGGCGATTACATTTTAAGCTTCGCTGCCAAGGAGTTGACCTCCGGCCTGAAATCTGACCTAAGCCGCAAATTGAAGGTTCGTTGATGTCGGACCACGATTTAAGAAAGCAGTCTAGGCTGGGTCCCGGACTAAGAATTTCCGGCTTTCCGCTAGTCTTTGGGCGGTTGGAGCAGGTTCTCCTGCAAATACCTCGTCATCAGTTCGTACAGGTGGATCGTCGTGTTCTTCCCCTCGTAGATCCCGTGGGAGCGGTTGGGGTAGGCCATCATCGTGAAGCGCTTCCGGTTGGCCACGAGCTCGTTGACCAGTTTCTCGAAGCTCTGGTAATGGACGTTGTCGTCGCCCGTGCCGTGGATGATGAGCAGGTTCCCCTTGAGCTGTGAAGCGAAAGTGATGGGTGAGCCGTTCTTAAACCCTTCCTCGTTGTCCTTTGGCAAACCCATGTAGCGCTCCTGGTAGATCGTGTCGTAAAGTTTCTGGTCGCTGACGAAGGCCACCGCGATGCCGGTTTTGTAAAGGTCGGGATAACGGAACATGGCGTTAAGGGTCATCGAGCCGCCGCCGCTCCAGCCCCAGACGCCGACGCGCCCAGGGTCGACAAAGGGCCATTTTCGGAGGAGGGCCTTCACCGCCGCCGCCTGGTCGGCCGAAGCCAGGATGCCGATCTGCCGGTGGATGCTCTTCCGCCAGGCGCGGCCGCGCGGCGCCGGCGTGCCGCGGTTGTCGATGCTGGCGACGATATACCCCTGCTGGGTGAGCATCAAGTGCCAGAGATAGCGGTTTCCGTCCCAGCGGTCGAGCACGGTCTGGCCGGCCGGTTCCCCATAGACATAGATGAGAATCGGATACTTTTTTTGCGGGTCGAAGTCAGGCGGCTTGAGGCACCAGCCGTCGAGCTCGACCCCGTCGCCGATATCGACCCGGAAGAATTCGCCCGGCTGCCGTTTGAGCACTTTGACCTTCGCCCTTAGCTCGTCGTTGTCGGCCAGCGGCCGGACAACCTTATGTATCGGAAGTTGTGCGAGCTCCGTAAAGGGCGGACTCCCGAATCCCGAAAAGGTGTGGAACGCCCACTGCGCGGTGGGCGAGATTTGATAAGAATGCGTTCCCGGCTGGTCAGCGGGGGTGATCCGCTCCGGTTTCCCGCGGCCGTCCAGCAGGCACCGGAAAAGATATCGCTGGGTGGGGTTATCGGGCGAAGCGATGAAATACAGCCAGCCGCCCTTTTCGTCAACCGCCTCGACACTGAGCACATCGTAAGCGCCGGGAGTCACGAGCCTCGCTTCCCCCTGACGAGGGACGATATAGACATGGCTCCAGCCGTCCCGCTCGCTCACCCAGGTGAACCGTTGACCGTGGTCCAACCATTGGACGCTGTCACAGACTTCGACCCAGCAGTCGTCGCTGTCGATGAAGATAGTCCGGACTTCCCCGCTCGTCGCATCACCGATCATCACCTCGTTCGTGTTCTGGAGCCGGTTGAGACGTTGGATCATGATCTCTCGGGAGTTGGCCGCCCAGTCCATCCGGGCGATGTAGTTGTCGCTCGGGTCGCCGGGGACTTTGAACCATCTCGCCTCGCCACCCGAACTCCCTACGACGCCGACGCGGCAGACCGAGTTGGTCTCGCCCACCTTGGGGTACCTAAATGTGATGATGCGGGGGTAAAGATCATCGGTGTTGTTAATCATGTGGAAATTCTTAACCGAGGAACTATCGAGCTGCCAGAAAACGATGGCCGTTCCGTCCGGGCTCCAGCGGAACCCGTCCCGCAGGCCGAACTCCTCCTCGTAGACCCAGTCGAACGTCCCGTTGATCAGGGTCTCGCTGCCGTCCTTGGTCAGCGGGATGATCTGGCCGGAAGCGAGGTCCTCGACATGGATGTTATTCTTGGAGACGTAAGCGACCCGGTCTCCCCGGGGCGAGAACTTGGCGAACATCAGGGATTGAGGGTCGAGACCGGTCCCGAGCTTCTGCAGCGTCCCGGCCGCCGGATCCAGGACCCAGTAATCGCCCCGGGTGTTCTGCCGCCAAACCCGCTGGGAGTTGGTGAAAACGAGCATCCGTTTCCCATCGCCCGACCATTCGTAGTTGTCAATCGCGAGGGGTTTGGTTTCCCCTGACGGGATCAGCCGCACCGCCGGGATGAGCACTTCTCGCTTGCCTGTTACGGCAGAGTAAAGGATGATGTCTCTGCCTTCTTTTATGGCCGCCGAATCCTCTACTGTGGTATAGGATTTCCCATCCTTCATCCAGCGAGCCGGTCCGAACCGTGCCGGCGAGAACTCGCGCGAGACAAAGATCCGATCAAGTGTTAAGAGTGACGGATCGGTCTTTTCCTGGCACCAAAGGCCAGAACAAAGCATGGCCATGGCGAAAGAGATAATGGCGAACCCGGCGGATCGTTTCTTCATCGTCGCCCTCCTCGTCTTCGAATATGGCCATGATACTCAATTTCAGAAGACGAAGCCATATAAACGCCCCCCCTGTCCTGCCGGCCAAAACGGAGAAACGCCTTCCCCTCTTTGTGCTTGCAATCTCAGGTGGATCATTTTAGGATGAGAATGCAATATTGCGGTCCCCGCATCCCCCGGATCATAGACAATTCGCAGGAAATAAATAATGATGTCCCGCCTGTTCCCCCGGCATAAAGCCCGGCCTGACCAGGCCGACTTTATCGGCAGAGGCCTGGCCTTCTCTTTTGACGCAATGATCATCGGCCTGCTTTCCCTGTTGATTTATTTGGTTGTCATTGAAACCATCGCACTAGCCTCAGGGGAACCCGGGATTATCGCTCAAGCCTCTCAAGCTTTTAAAGAAGGAGCCGGCTTTTCGATCAGGATGAAAGAGGACAGGAATGACGAGAGAATCTTGAAATCGTCTTTCCTCAAGATATTGAAAGAGAGGATCTCCAATGCGGAATACGAGCGGGCCAAGGAAATGTCGGCGGAAGAGCTCTACCACACCTTCGAAAAACAGCTTGTGGCGGCCGGATATAAACACAAATTCATCTACGTCGATGAGATGTTCAATGTCATCAAGGAATATTTCATCAGTCTTCTCTATTTTGTCTTCTTCTTTCGATTCGGCGGCCGCACGCCGGGAAAGCGGATATTCCGCCTCAAGGTTGTCGATCTCGAGGGAAACCCCCGGCTCGACTGGTACCAGTGTTTTGAACGTGCCCACGGCTATGTCTGCTCGGGACTTTTCGCTTCGCTGGGTTTCTGGCAGGTCCTCTGGAACAAGCAAGGGCTGACCATGCACGACAAGATCGCCGGCACCACGGTCGTCAAGCTGCCCAAGATAGAACGTCCGAAAAAGTCAAGGAAATCGAAGAAAAGCCCGCCCAAGAAGACAGCCTGATTCTTTATCCACGGCCCCGAAATCATTTCTGCAAGTCGACTTGCAGATTGATCCTGGCGCTTATAGAACAAAAAAAGCTGTATAATGATCCCCCTGATGGCCGCTTGGAGACAAAAATTATCTAAGCAGGCTGATCGCAGACAAGCCGAAAGGAGTCAATCATGAAAACATCTGGAAATACGATCCTCATCACTGGAGGCGGAAGCGGCATCGGGCTGGCCTTGGCCGAGTTGCTTCTGGACCGGGGCAACAAGGTGATCATCTGTGGTCGCCGCCGTGACCGCCTCCAAGCGGCGAAGAGGCGCCTGCCTGGCTTGAACATCCACGTCTGCGACATCTCCAGGCCGCGATCTAGACGTGGGCTGGTGGCCTGGCTGACATCCGAATTCAAGGATCTCAACATCCTGGTGAACAACGCCGGCATTCAACGACCGATCGACTTCCTGAAGGGACATCACCACCTTCCGGACGCCGATGAGGAAGTTGATACCAACCTGACTGCTCCCATCCATCTCAGCGCCCTTCTGATCCCTTACCTCAGGCGCAAGAAAGTAGCCGCGATCGTCAATATCTCCTCGGGCCTGGCCTTTACACCGCTGGCCGCCGTCCCTGTCTATTGCGCAACCAAGGCGGCCATACACTCATTGAGCCTTTGCCTGCGATTCCAGCTTCGCGCCACGTCCGTGCGCGTCTTCGAGGTCGCTCCTCCCATGGTCGCCACCGAGTTGTCCGGCCGGCGCCACAGGCCGGACGAGGACGAGGATATTATGTCTTCCCAGGCCGTCGCCACCGGGATCATCGATGCACTGAAGGGGGATAAATATGAGGTCGCCCTCGGAGCGGCCGCTCACCTCCGGGCGCAACGGGAGGGATTGTTCTCGGCTATTAACGATTGAGTCGATGCGCCGCGCGAGGGAAGAGGTTGTCTCCGAATAATACCCCATGCTGAGCCAGCCCGGCTCATTTCCTCAATGACGCTTTAGAAAAAATATAATCCGGGATATCGACGTTAAACTGAACCTCGTCGAGGAGGAATTCCGTTCCCTCGCCCGTCTTGAGCATGTCCTTGAAAACGATCTTCTTGGGAACCCATCGCCCTTCCAGACGCTGGACGTCCTTGACCTCGGTCCGCTTCAACAGTTTGCCGCTCTTGGCAAAGCGGTCTTCCTTGAGAACAACGAACCGTTCCTTATCCACCCATAGTTTCCGGGAATAGTAAGCGACGTCTTCTTCTTTGGCCTTCAAATCCAGGGCCCAGCAGGCTCGGCCGTCATACTCCTCCTCTCCGCTGACCTGAGCGGCATATATGTCCCTCAGCTTACGGTCCTCCATGAGGTCTTCGTAGGAGAGGTCCGACCCCATGACCGACTGGCGCAGCATGTGCCCCGAGATCCTGATCGTCCGGTCGGTGGAAGGCGAATAGGTCCAGAGCTGGTCCTCGAGCTTGAGCATTTTGGTGCCCGCTTCTCGAGGCGGGGCCAGGTATTCGGTGAATGATTTCTCATCCCCCTGAATCCAGGACCGGGACTCGACGGTCCGGCTCGCCCGGCGTCCGTGGATGATCATCCGGGAATGGGAGATCTTGTTATCCGAGCCGATGTTATCATCGACTTTTTGGAGGATCCAGTCGCCCGTGGGGACCTGTGCCCCCGCCTGAGCCAAGATAAAAGTAGCCAAGATCAAAACCAGGCTATGTTTTCTCATGTCTCCAATTCCTTCATCAACTGGGATGTCTGGCGCCGATAGATTCCCAGTCCTGAGATAGAGGCACCGAGAAAGGTGGCCGCCATTCCGGGGATGAAACCGATCCCATAACTGACCGGAGATACCTTGGCCCGCATGACGTTGGAAACGAATAAAGAGGCGTTCTTCATCATGAACCCGATGTCGAGCCCGTGCGCCTGCAGATAATAGGACTCGGCCAGTCCGACGGCCGTCCCGATGAGCGTTCCCAGAGCCCCGATCATCAGGGCTTCCATGATCAGGGTCCCATAGATATGGCTTTTTGTCTCTCCCATTGCCAACCGCACGCCGATCTCGCCGTAACGGCGCAGGCTGCCCATCAGACCCGCGTTCCAGAGGACGATCGACATGACGGCGATGAAGACCACCAGGACCAGTCTGGAGAACATCCGCATCATGGCCAACAGGTCCGCCATCCCCGCCTGGTTGGAGAGCGTATCCATGACCGGCGCGAATTCATCGGGATCGTCGTTGTAGGCCGAGTTGAACCGGGCCGCGGCCTGCCTCGCGTCCGGGTCACGATACAGGAAATCGGCGAAAAACCCGAGAATCTCCCCGGCCGCGTTTTCCATATCCAGGGCGGTCCGGGCGGCGGCGATGTCAGCGATCATCGCCCCCCGGTCCATGGCCTCCACTCCGAAGCGGATGGTTCCGGCCACCGTGAAATTGGCGATGGCCATGCTGCCCTGCATGGTGACGCTGATCAAGGTCGCCGTGTCGCCCGGCTGGACATTCAAACGGCGGGCGAAATCTTCGCTGATGAGGATCTCTTCGGCGCGCTGCGGCACCCGGCCGCGCACCAGCGCATCCTCCAGCTTGAAGATCCTGGGCTCGTGACTTCCCGGCGACAGGAGGTCGACGGCCAAGCCCATGACCGGGCCTTGATCGCGGGTTTCCCCTTGGGCATCGGGAATGTCCAAAAGCCCTCCAAAACGGATTCGAGGGGTCCAAATCATATCCGGATACAGTTCCTGGAGCTTATCCATCAGAGACCGCACTCCGACGAGGGCAAGGTCGTTAGGAACCTGGTC
The DNA here is from genome assembly GCA_049287565.1 of Candidatus Aminicenantales bacterium. Lineage (GTDB taxonomy): Bacteria > Acidobacteriota > Aminicenantia > Aminicenantales > UBA8522 > UBA8522. Next base: position 8,607 of record JBAQGA010000211.1, on the reverse strand, counting down.
CGCTTCGCGGGCGTAGGCCCTGGACATAATCTTGACGTGGCCGGTGTTGAAGCGGGCGCTGGAGTCGATGAAATTGAACTCAGCGCCGTTGATCCAATTGTATATAAAGACCGTGAGCATGACCCCGATAACGACGGTTAGGATGGGGAAAAAGCTGCGGGAGCGGTCCCGCATCAGGCCTTTGAACAGAAACTTGATCATGACATCCGTCCCCGGAGGGCATCCGTCGGCTTCAGCTTGGCAATCTTTCGGGTCGGCAGGAAACTGACGATGGTCGTGATCACCAGGACCAGGAGCGTGGTGGCAACCACGAGCCCCACGCTGTAGACCGGAAAGAGCTTTTCTCCGATGGCGAACCCATAGCTGTCCATTCCTTCAGGCAAGGTCCAGCCGTGGCGGGCAAACCAGGTCAAAAAAGGAATCCCATAAAGAGCGGCTACGACCGCCGCCAAGACTCCGTGCAGGGCTCCTTCCAGCGTGAACAGCCGGATCACCCGGCCGCGGGTAAACCCCAGGGCCATGAGCGTGCCCATTTCCTTTTTGCGGCGAAAGATGGAAAGGACCTGGGTGTCGAAGATGGCCAGCATCGCCAAAAGGATCAGCACCACATAAAGAATCGTGGCTCCGGCGCTCTTCATTTGGACCAGTTGTCTGATGTCGCTGAGGAGGTATTCAAGGTCCCGGAAGACCCAACCGTGTACGGCCGGCCGCTCGGTAGCGCCAGGGGCGACCACCACCAGGCTGGCCTCTCCCTTCATCCCGGCTAAATTGCGGAGCTTGTCCAGGGGGATCCAGATCTGCCCCTGATCGATGCTTTGGACAACCGTTTTCATCACCTGGACGATCTCCACGTCCCGGGCATCGAATGTTGCATTGGCATCACGCCAGCGCAGGGTCACCGTATCCCCGACCGTCAAGCCGGTGTTTTTGGCCATGCGACTCCCGATCAGGGCCGGAAAACGGTCCTCTCCTGTCCTCAGGAAATGAGTGGGCAGAGAGAGCAGCTTCTGGTCCGGGTCGATCCCCTTGATGAGGACGGGATGGATGCGTCCTTTCGGATAGAGAGTGCCCTGAACTATTAGGATGGGCGTCGCCCGGCCGGTCTCAATCATCGCCTGCAGATCGCCGGGAACGACCGCATGGGCATCTTCGAGCAAAAGAACATCGAACGGGTCGTATTTTTCTTGCCAGTATTGACCTCCGCCCAGGATCGCCTCCACCGAAGCCCGCTCCGCCTGATCGTTCATCCCTTTGTAAAGGCCCTGCGTCCAGATGATGACCACAAAGGAAAACGAAAGCACCACCACATTCAACCAGGTTCTCAGCCCGGCTCCCAGAAGATTGCGCAGCGCCAGCTTGGGGATGATCACCTCTTCTCTCCTCCCGGCCGTTGCGGTGCCATTCGCTCGTCTCTGGCGACAGCTCCGTCAAAAAGGGTTATCTTTCGGTGCAAGTAATCGATCACTTTCTGATCATGGGTGGCGAAAACAAAGGTGGTTCCCAGGTCCCGGTTGAGACGCTCCATGGTCTGCAGGATGTGGTGGGAGCTTTCCGCGTCCAGGTTGGCCGTGGGCTCATCCGCCAGGATGAGGGCCGGCCTTTTAACGACCGCCCGAGCGATGGCCACCCTCTGGCTCTGCCCGCCGGATAGCTGGGCGGGCTTGGACTTGGCGCGATCGGCGAGCCCGACCCAATCCAGCGAGTCCATGGTCATTCGGCGCCGCTCCTCGGCGGAATAATCGAGAAGCAACAGAGGAAACTCCACGTTCTCGAATACCGTATAGACGGGAAGCAGGTTGAAAGTCTGGAAGATAAACCCGATGTGGCGGTTGCGGAGGGCGGCCGCCTGCTTTTGCGACAGGTCCTCCACTTTCTTCTCCATGACCATCGCACTGCCGGAAGTCGGAGTATCCAGCGAGCCGACGATGTTGAGCAGAGTGGTTTTCCCCGAGCCGCTCGGCCCCACCAGGCCGGTGAACTCGGCTTTCTCGAATTTGAGGTTGACCCTGTCCAGGGCCTTGATCTGGTGCTCTCCCATGGGATAAGTCTTGACCAGGTCTCGCGTCTCGATCAGATACGAATTCTCCATTTCAGCCTCATCCGTTCTAGTAGTTGAAAACGACCATCAGCTGGATCCCCTTGCCGGAAAACGGGTTGGCGCCCGCCTGAGTCGGGTAGATCAGGAAATCATCCGGATTCCAGAAGGCGATGATATTGAAACGCCAGCGGTCATAGGTCCGCTGCCAGCTGAGAAATCGGTAAAACTCCTTCTCTTTCCAATCATAATAAAATATGGCCGTCAGATCAACGAACACACTCCCGGGATAGCGGAGAAAGAGCGCGGTGAAATCCACTCCTTCTCCCTGCCTGAACGCCTTTTCGCTGCGGTCCAGCCGAAGGTGCTCCCCCATGATATTCAACCCATTTCCCAAGCCCAAGGTGTAATCGACACCGAAGGCGTAGGCGCGCTGCCATGACTGCGGCAGGAGGTCGCTCTCCTGATGGGTCAGCGTCCCTTCAAACCAGAGGCCGATCCCGAGGTCCCATTTGCCGTCCAGACCGATTCTGGATTCAGGAACGCGCTCCCCGGGAAGAGACATCGGTGCCTGCGGTCCGGGGACGAGATCGAACCGCCGGTGGTGATAGGTCACGGCCAGCTCTCCGGTCAAGAGCGGGAGCTGAAGCCTTCCCCCATATTCCCCGGTATCCTTGGCAGTGGCGATGGACTCCCAGCCCTTGGCGGTTTCGTTTCCGTACAGCCCCCAGACCCAGATGTTGGCGTTATTCTGGAAATAATACCGGACGAGCAGGCCATAGACGCCGTCGGTCAGCTGGAGAGGGTCCCTGGGATCGAGGCTGTCGAACCACATCAGCGGCCGCAGGAGCGAGGCCGAGCCGAAATTGATCTTCTGAAGCCCGAGGCGGGCCTCGAACCGGGAAGTGGATAAGCGCAGCCAAAAACGGTAGGGTTTGACCTCCCCTTCAGTCTGGATATCATCGCTGGAACGGAATTGGCCAACGCCATACCCGTTCAATGACAATTCCGCATCCAGGGAATATGAACCCGAGACCCGTTGACTGAGGGAGAATTCGGGGATGAAGCGTCCGCCGAGCTGGGTGTCCGAGGACCGCTCGAAATTATCAAACAGCCAGAAGGAGATCAGGCCTTTGTATCCCCAGGTCAGGGCGGATGCAGGCGGGATCGTGGCGATGACAACTCCTAAAAGGGCGATGGCTCGCTTCAGCCTCATCCTCGCTCTCCCCCGCTCGACCCGGCGCCGGGCCCCACTTTTCCATGCGTTTGAAAAGACATCAGACAGTTATTATATACGCTGAAAGAGCTGTATTGTTCAGCGGGTCGCCACTAAAATTGATACTCCTTGAACTTGAGTCCCTTTTTCTTGAGGCTGACGCCCATGGTTTCTTCAAGTTTGGCAACGGCGACTTGGTAGCTGATTTTGGCTCTGATCTCACTGACTCTAGCAGTGGCCAGATCCCTTTGATACTGGAACAGCCATTCGTTCCCGACCAGGCCGAGGTTGTATCTCTCTTCTTCAGCTCTCAGCCTTGTTTCCGTTAATTCCCGATATCGGAAGGCTGTCTCAATCTGCTCTTCACGGTTCTTCATCTCCTTGTACGCCTCCAGAACATCGTAGTATATGGTCTGTTCGAGCTTCTTCCTTTCCAGGAGTTTTTTCTCCTCCTCGAGCCTGGCCTGGGCCAGACCTGCTCTGGAAAAAATCGAATCCAACGGAACGGTGAGGTTGAGGGTCACATACCAATTCTTGTACTTGAGGTTAAAAACATCCTTGAAGGAATCGATCCTGCTCCCTTTGATCTTGTCGACCACCTCGCCCGTATAAGGGTCGTTATCCTTATAAACCAAGATGTCCCCTGATTGGCCGGGATACCAGAGAGAAGCACGCAGGTCCAGTTGAGGAAGAAGCTGGTTTTTCTGATAGCTCACATCCAACTTTGTGCTTTCGATTTCTTTCAGCGATTTTTCCAGTTCGGGACTTTCCGCGTAGGCTGTTTTCAGCGCTTCTTCAAAGCTCAGGTCGACCTTCTCCAAGCCCGGACTGTCCGAGGGTATCAGCGCTTTGAGGGAGCCCAAGCCTTCCGGAGGGAAATTCAGCAGGCCTTTCAGCCGGTCTTCGAATATGGCGACCTGGGCGCGGGCCGATAAAACGGAATTTTCATAGTTGGCGACTTCCGTTTCTGTCCGCAAGACATCCAGTGAAGATTTAATTCCGGTCCGGGCGCCCTCTTTCTCTCTTCTCAAGCGCTCCTGGCTCTGGCTCAGGGTGAGTTCATAAACCTTCAGGTTTTCGATGGCATCGACGAGGTTCCAGTAGGCTTCTTCCACCTCGTAGACTTTCTGCAACAGGCCCGACTTCAGCCCGATCACCGAAATATCCAGCCGGTTTTGCGCCTTTTTGATCTCCATGTTGGCCATCTTCGAACCGAATCCCTTTAATAAAGGTTGGGTAAAGTCCAGGCTAAACTCGCCGCTGTAGCTCGGGTTCACCAGGGTCAGGGCTCTTGTCGTATCCGAGCTCGAGGTGAGGAGGGAAAGTTGGAGTTCTCCGCCGGTGAAAATCTTCTGGGTCACGCCGATATTATAGCGATAGGTCCTATCCAGATAATTGACCCCCTGGACGGCCCAGTTCGTCAAGTAATTGTAATTGTAGTTGAAATACCCCAGGCTCAGCTGTGGCCAGTAGATGTCTTTCTGCTGCCTGAGAGAGAACGAAGATATCTCCGGCTCGATCGCCTGGACGGCGATATCGAGGTTCTCTTCTAACGCTTTCAACAAGCAGTCCCTGAGTGTGAGTTCGACTCTTTCTATCGGCCGTTCCTGCGCCTGGAGAAAGAACGGACAGAGAAAAACCAGCCCTGCGAAAAGCAAAGGTTTCCTCATTCTTCCCTCCTTTATAAAATCAAGAAAATAAAGCATCCCACGTTTCTGGTCATTTGTCGAGGTCCCAGACCCGGATGGTGCGGTCGAAGCCTGCCATCCGTATGTCAGCATCCGGACGCGGCGCTCAAGCTTGCGAACGGCCTCCAGCGCTTGGGATTGAGATTGCGAATCCATGACTCCTCCTCTTACCCGGTACTACGAAAAAAAACGCCAACTCGTTGCGAACCGGCATCCAGTGCACTGATGGCAACTCACATCGGCGATTCTGTCGCCACCAAAGTTCCCACCCCTAACGAGAGCGCGTAGGTTCCGCCAGCGGTCGTTTCGAATTCTATGATCCCATCCTTGGGGTATAGGGTCCTGGGCTGTTTTCCGGCCGTTTCGAGCACACCGCTTCGCTCCGTCCGGATGCGGCAGGTCTGGCCCAGTTTCGATTTGATCTGAGCCCGGCTCAAAAATCCTTTTTCCCAGCTCATTGAAACCTCAAAACCGCCCCTGGCGCAAAGTCCCTCCACCTCACCCTCTCCCCAGGACTCGGGAATGGCCGGGAGGAAGGAAATCGCTCCCTCATGCGACTGGAGGAGCATCTCGGCGACCGCCGCCGTGACCCCGAATGCCCCGTCCACCTGGAGGGCCCGAGAACAGATGGAAAACAGGTTGGGAAGGGTGTAATTATGAACGCAGAAATTGAAGTTCTCCAAGGCCTTCACTGGTTCCCCCAACCTCGCCCAGCAGGCCATCTTCCAGGCCGAAGCCCAGCCGTTGCCCTCGAGACCGCGCTGCTCCAGGACGATCCGGCAGCCCTCTGCCAGCTTGGGTGTGCGTCTCAGAGAGACCTGATTTCCGGGATAGAGGCCGTAGAGGTTGGAGATGTGGCGGTGGCTTTTTTCTTTCTGCTCCCAATCCTCGAGCCACTCCTGGAGGTCGCCATTTTCCCCGATCTGCAGGGGCGCCAGCCGTACCCGTTTTTCCAGCACCTTCTTAGCGAATTCCTGGTCGACATCCAGGATCTTGGCTGCTTCCGCGACGTAGCCAAAGAGATCGCTTAGGATCTGCAGGTCGATCGTCGAGCCGGCACAGATGGTCGTCCCCGGGCTCATCCAGGCACAGACCTCGTCATAGAACGGGTCGTTTCCCGGCCGGGCAGGAAAATTCTCGGGCGAGGTCGAAGGGTTGGTGACCAGCCAGCCGTATTTCGGGTGCTCGACCAAAAAATCCAGGAAGAACTCGACACATCCTTTCATCACCGGATAAGCATCCCGCAGGAATTCGGCATCTCCGGTGAAGAGATAGTGCTCCCAGAGATGGGTGCACAGCCAGGCTCCCCCGGCCGTGAACGCCCCCCAATCCGGCCCGTCCATGGGCGCGGCCACCCGCCAGAGGTCGGTATTCTGGTGGAAGACCCAGCCGGCGGCGGCGTAATGCTCGCGGGCGACCTCCCGGCCCTGGTCGGTCAATTCCCTGATCATCCGGAAGAGCGGCTCCGCGCACTCGTTCAAGTTTCCGACCTCGGCCGGCCAGTAGTTCATCTCGGTGTTGATGTTGGTCGTGTATTTCGAGTCCCAGGAGGGGTTCATCGATTCGTTCCAAATGCCCTGGAGGTTCGCCGGCTGGGTACTCGGCCGGGAGGAGGAGATGAGCAGGTAGCGGCCGAACTGGAAACAGAGCGCCGCCAGGGCGGGGTCGTTGGTCCCTTCAAAGACGGCCAGCCTCTCGTCCGTGGGCAAGTGAGAGGCGGGTCCTGTGCCGAGTTTTAGGGAGGCGCGCCGGAACAGAGGGCGATGCTCCTGAATATGGGCCGATTTGATGTCTTCATAAGATTTTTCAACGGCCGCTTCCAGCACGGCGTCCACTCGGGCCTCGGGATCGCCGCTGACATCCCTGTAATTGACGAAATTGGTCGCCGCGGCCAAGTAGAAAGTGACCGCGTCGGCATCGGAAATCCTCAAATAGGGCTCATCCACGACCATTCGGCCGCCCTCCGGCACGGCCTTGAGTCTCGCCTCGTATTTGATCTTGCCTTCGACTCCGAGGTAATCGGCCGATTTTCCCCGGAGGACCAATCCGTCATCGCCGTATCCGTCCATCCGGAAATAATCGGTGGCGTAATTGGAGTGGGCCTCGTTGCGGCAGCCCCTGAGCTCGGCCGTGAGATCGATGCTTCCCGGCCGGTCCGCGCTCAACCGCACGACGATCACCTGGTCGACCGGGCTGGAGAAGACCTCCCGGACAAAGCGAAGGCCGCCCTGAACATAGCTTACGGTGACGATCGCCGAATCGAGGTCGAGTTCCAGCCGGTAATCCTGGACTTCATCCTTGGCGGCGAATTTCAGGATCAGGTTCCCCAGGGACTGGTATTTCTGCTGCTCCACGGGGTAGCCCATAAGATGCCGGCCGAAGAGCCTGTGGGCCTTGATGTATTCGCCCTCGAAAATCAACTTCTGGATTTGCGGCAACGCCTTGTATCCGCCCTTGACGGTCTGGGAATACGGCCCCCCGCTCCAGTAGGTCTCCTCATTGAACTGGATGCGCTCCTCATCGGTCTTGCCGAAGACCATGGCACCGAGGCGGCCGTTTCCGACCGGCAGGGCCTCGGTCCATTTTGCGGCTGGATGCTTATACCAGAGCTTAAGATCCTCCCAACTACTCGAGGCAGCCTCTTTACCGCCCACGGATTCCCCTGTGGCTTCGACCATCATGCCCATGCCAAGGACGATCACACATTGTATTGCCAAAAAAAGACATCTCGCCCTCGTTCTTTTTTTCATGGGACTTCCTTTCTTCTCGCCTTTCCGATCATTCCGGATTGCCCTCCTCTTACACCAGAATCCCGCCGGACTCAAGACGTTTCTAGTTCCGGAAGACGTTTTGGAATCTCCGGCTGTTGCCATCCCTCTGGCTCCGTGGTATCTATTCCAGATAGTTTCCCCCAAAGGGAATAGCGTCGTATTCTCGAGGTGCCCCCATGAAGACGGATGCGTTTAGGAGAGTGAAAAATCAGGTCGGGTTCTGCGGGATCTGGTGTGGAAGCTGTATCGTCGGCAACGGCACGTTGAAGGAACTGACGGGCCGGTACGAAAAGGTCATCGGGGATTATGACTTGGAGAACTGGGCCCCGAAAACGTTCGATTTCAAGGAATTCCTGAAGGGCCTGGAGACGCTCAAGGCGACGCCTCTCTGCGCCGGCTGCAGGAAAGGCGGCGGCTGGGATACCTGCCCGATGAGAGGATGCGTGACGGATAAAAAGATCAGCGACTGCGCAGAATGCGACGATCAGGCGGCTTGCCTCCACTCTGCATCCCTGGAAAAGATGCGCACCGGCTCTGTCCGGGCGGGGCTATTTGTCAAAACTACCAAGGGCAATCCCAAAAAACTCCTGGCCGAGCGGACTGAGAAAATCAGGACCCGCTGGCCCTCCCGCATCCTATTCGTCAGGGACAGACAATGAACGGTGTTCCCGCCTGTCCGGGAGGATTATCTTCCTGAGGCCGGCGAGTCTCCGGCGTTCTCTTGATATTGCCTGATGCCTGAATTACGATTTCTCAGGAATGACAACTCCGACGGGACCGGCGATGCGGACATTCGCAATCGTCGGCATGGCTTTCTCTATGTTGGTGATGTGCGGGCCGGCGAAGCGGGGACCCGGGGTGAAGCAAGTTGACGCCCTCTTTTCCGGGCTGATATCG